>JBCBTO010000050.1:0-9386 GCA_039818625.1 Pseudomonadota bacterium | reverse complement strand
CAAGAGCGTCCAAAGGCTGTCACGCGCAACATCCAGAACTTCCGGCCCGGTCATTCGCTTCCCTTTCTAGGAACGCCTGCATCAATAAACGCCTAAATCGGCATTCGCATGATTTCTTCGTAAGAGGCGATCACACGATCCCGCAAGGATACCATGGATTGAAGGGCGACCTCGGTCTCAGCGACGGCAGTCACAATATCAATCATATCCCCTTGGCCCTGAGCGGCTGCCATCGTTTGCGCTTCCACGTTTTGGCCACTCTCGACAATGGAGGTCACAGCCTCGCCGAGAAGCGCCTCGAAACTCTCACCCGCACTCGCGACCGAGTTTGCCTGATTCCCGCCCTGTGCAATAGATTCGGCGAGCTGAGACGTCGCTTGGTAGGCGGATGCCGCGGCAGATGTTGGAACTGTCATCGAGAGATCCTCTCAAGCTGGACGTTAGTTATTGAGAATGTCGAGGGTCCGCGCGAGCATGGTCCGCGTCGACGTAATGACATTGAGGTTGGCTTCGTAGCTGCGCTGTGCCTCGCGCATGTCGACGGCCTCGACCAAACGATCGACATTCGGCATCTTCACATAACCCGTCGCGTCGGCGGCTGGATGAGATGGATTAAAACGCAGGTTAAAGGCGCTGCGATCTTCTTCGACGGGACCAATCGCCACTTTGTTTGCTTGCATCTTGTTGTCAAACACGGATTCGAACGTCGCAACACGGCGTCGATAGGGGTCCCCACCCGGTGTGCGCGCCGTTGAATCAGCATTTGCGATGTTCTCGGCAATCACCCGCATGCGCCCAGATTGGGCTTTCAAGCCAGAGGCAGCCACGAAGAGGGATTTCATAAAGTCCATAATGCGCTCCTGTCAGCGGGGGATGTTGTTATTGCCCGCGCGATCCGATTGCCGTGCGGATGAGACCGAGATTGGAGGAGTAAAGCGATGTCGCCGCCTGATAATCCATCTGATTACCCGCGATTTTCATCATCTGCTCTTCCAACACCACGGAGTTTTCATCCGGCGTGATTTCAAGACTGTCGGACGCCTTTGCGCCACCGAATCCCGATGAAGAAATGGGAGAGAGCTGGATATGTTTTGGATGGGTGACAAAGGACGCAAAGCTTGAACCCTGCCCGCTTGGGGCGGGAGACATCACGCCACGCCCAGGCTGAGCAATATCCTTCGCCACGTAGCCGGGCGTCGCCGCATTGGCGATGTTCTCAGCAAGAACGCCCTGGCGCGCCTGATGCCACTGCATTTTGTTTTTGAGTGCCGAGAAAACCGGCAGGTTCATGAAATCCACGAGAGGGCTCCCCAGCCGTTCGCACTTCTTTCACCGTGCGACAAGTCTGAAAACGGGCTCCCATCCGCTTTACCACCACTGCACGATAGGCAAGTGTTGCCGCATTATGGTTAACAAGGGTTTAATCACCCGGCAAAAGCTGCCGAGCAGCTGGATAATCGGGCCTACGGGCAAATCCGCAACACGGTCGATGAGGCACTCACATCCTATTGTGCGGTGCCGCTCAAACGGGCATGGTACAACCGGGATTTGGGGTCATCAGTGTCGCGTGCGGAACAGATCAGATGAGTGAATGGCTGAAAGCTACTTTTGGAGAAACGACAGGGCAAATCTTGCTCATCGTCGCAGCCCTTGCAATTGTCCTCTTGCTCTTGGCAGTACTGGTTAGGGCGTGGCGTAGCCTCGGCCCAACAGCACTTGGACGTGGCGGTCAGAGCAGGCTGAGCGTCGTGGAAGCGGCAGCCGTCGACACCAAAAGACGCTTGGTGCTCGTGCGCCGCGACAATGTTGAACATCTCGTCATGATCGGTGGCATGAGCGATGTCTTGATCGAGCAGGGCATTGAGATGAAACAGGACTCCCAAGATCAACAAACCACCCGGCGCGCCAAAGCTTCAAGCGCCGCGACGTTATCCGCAGCAACCACGCTTCCTCCCTCGCAAAACAGCATCCCACCGGCCGAGACCTTCGTGCCGGCACCGAGCCGCACCACGCCGCCGCTGCAGCCAAAGGCGTCCTTTGAAAGCGAGGAGATTACGGATTTCACCAAACCCGCCCTGAAACAATCGGAATCGCCGGAGCAACCAGCCACCGCTCCTTCAAGCGCAAAGCAAAGTGCGGCGTCGTTGAGCGCCCTCGATTTTCGCAAACGATTGGCCGATGCCAAGGCGAACTTACAAAAATCGGTCTCAAAGCCGAAAAGCGCGGATGCGATTCCAGCAACACCCTCAATGCCGCAACCACCACAGCCTGCGAAAAACGGAGCGAGTGATCTGGCGCCCGAGCCAAAACCATCTCTGCCACCGGTCCCGCAAATCGCGAGACTGTCAAATACGCCCGCGCCAGCACCTCAACAACCAATCAAGCCTGCGGATAACGCCCTGCCAAAGCCGCCACCCCTGCCCGCAAGCGGCGACTCAGCTAAGGTCCGATCAGAAATTGATCGCTTACTCGACCAAATAGCTGGAGATGCCAAAGGATGATGTCCTCACCGCGCTCTCGTAAGACGCGGTGGCCCCCATCTGACGAAAAGAAAAAAGCAAACACGCCACCCGTGCGAACAACACGGGGAAAGAAGCTTTTGTTTGCAGCAGCGCTTTTTACAGTGCTCTTTCCCGTCATAGGCGGTCTCCTGATCTTTTTCGGCGCACCTGCCCACGCGCAGAGCGTGAGCATCGATTTCTCCGAAGGCACATCGGTCACTGAGCGCGCCGTTCAGATCGTGGCACTCGTCACGGTCCTGAGCCTTGCGCCCTCAATACTCGTGATGGTGACGTCGTTCACGAGGATCGTCGTCGTCCTGTCCCTCTTGCGATCGGCAATCGGCCTGCAGACCGCACCGCCGAACTCCGTGATGATTGGCCTTGCGCTGTTCCTCACCACCTTCATCATGATGCCAACACTTCAGCAGGCCTATGATGCGGGCATCGAACCGCTGATCCAGGAAGAGATCGAACTCAACGAAGCCTTTGAACGCAGTGCAGAACCATTCCATCTCTTCATGCGCGAGCATGTGCGCGAAAAAGATCTCATGCTGTTCCTCGATATGAGCGGGCAGACGATCCCGGAAAGTCCCGAAGACTTGGAGATGCGGGTTCTGGTCCCCGCCTTCATGATCAGCGAGTTGAGGCGGGCGTTCGAGATCGGCTTCTTGCTCTACCTGCCCTTCGTAATCATTGACCTCGTCGTCGCCTCCATCCTCATGTCCATGGGTATGATGATGCTGCCACCGATCGTGATTTCACTGCCGTTTAAGCTGATTTTCTTCGTTTTGGTCGACGGATGGCATCTCGTTGCGGGAAGCCTTGTGCGCAGCTTCGGCGGCGGATAGCACGCGCAGTTTAGGCGCCACTTCCAACTGTCGGGCGCGAGAAATAACGACGCCGGTAATCGTGAAGGAATGAATCATTTGAGTCGATGCTCAACACGCTGTCGATCGCGAGATCGCTTTCGAAACTGCTTTCGCTCAACGACTTAGCAAGAATGTCAAATGTCAGCGCATCTGGGCTTTCAGCCATTTTCGCACCGAACTTTTGGTTCAACCGGTTAAGGGCAAACTCATCCTCGGCAAGTGAATAAGCGATGGCCGCGCGCATGATATCAAGCCGGACAATCGGCTCTAGCGGCGCAGGATCAGACCAGACACCACTGTGTGATTTTTCCAAAAGCTCCCCGGCCACGAGCCACCGTTTGGCGTCCCAATTGACGGTTGCGCGCAGGCGCTCAACGTCTTTGCCGGACATGGAAGAAAGAATATCAAGCGCGAGATCGGGCTTGTTGATCTTTGAAAGCGCAAAGGCCTCGACAAGCCGCCGTTGACGGTCAAGTGAGGCGGGCAGATTTGCCGTGTTGGACCGTCTCAGCGTCGCAATCGCCTTATGGGGTTTGCGGTCAAACATCTGAACGACGGCAAGATCGGTCGCAACGCGCGCGCGCGCAGCCCCGGCAAGCCGGTTATCCACTTGATGCTCAAGAAGCTCCGCAGCCTGAGGCAACAAATCGAGATCGATGAGACGACTTGCGAGATACCGGACGATTTCATCGCCACGCCGACCAATTGGAGTTAGTTCTTTGAAATCGTAATAAAGGCTGAGCGCATCGACCGCCGCGAGTTCGTCAGCTCCACCTTCGTGAAAAAGCTCCACAAAGAGCGCTTTCATGTCATCCTGCAATCCCCGAGCGATCTCTGAGTCAGGGTCTGACAGCACCGAGGTTTCAACCAGCTGAAATGCGCGCCGATACTGCTTCTCGTCACCAAGCACTGACGCGAGTTTGCGCAATGCGGTGAGTTCAAGGTGGTCGTTGCGCCAGACGGCTGCGAACCGTTCGAGGTTTTCAATGGTGGTGGCGTTGTCGGCACGTCCGGTCTCATGATCGAGAGTGATCTTGTGCAATCTCGCGTTCGCCGCAATTCGAGGATCATCGCTTTCCATTGCCCGGTCGAAGAACAACCGTGCGTCCTCGTCACGCCCCTCGGCACTTGCAATTTCCCCTTGCAGAATTTCATAAAAGCCGAGCTGATACGCATCAGCTGTGCGCGTGATGACATTCGCAAGAAGGCTCTTACCCGAGCCGATATCACGATTTTTGATCGCAGCCGACGCGGCGGCCAGAAAAAACTCCTGCTGCGTGTTCGCATCATATCCCGCAAGCCGCAAACGGCCGTTTGCAACATTTTCCCCGGCAAGATCGAGATTGCCTGCATAAGAGGCTGCTATCGTTCGCCAGACCGCCGCATCAGGATCATCTGCAAAGGCCTCACCGCCGAGTGTTTTCATCGCATCGTGATAACGCCCCATGGAGACTTCGCTCGCAGCCTTGGTGAGCACATAAGCGGATTTATTCTTTAAGTCCGGCGCTTCTTCGACGACTTGCCGAAGGGTTGCGAGCGCCTCCGGTCCGAATCCGTTAGCCGCATAGAACTGCGCAAGATCAACGCGCAATTTCGGCAAGGTTTCCGCCTCAGCGTCCACAATGCTCTTCACGAGAGCGCGCTCTTTATCCGCCAGCGAAGCAATGCTGGAGACAACGACGTTCTCGGTCTCGAACGGACTGTCAAACCACTCATCACCCTTGAACTTTCCATCGCTTGATGCGCGCAAATCCTTGGTGGGCGAAAGATTGAAAGCATTTTTTGATTGAAGGCGAACGACGTCTTCGGCGATTTCAGGAAAGACAGTGTTGTCCAGCGACACAAAGGCGAGTGCATGGGTCGAAGGCAGAACCTTCAGTTGCACGAAGCGCTGCTCGCGGACGAGCCCGCGGCTTGGTGGGTTTGCCACCACCACCTGAATGACATCGCCAACTGTCGGATCATCAAACGCGACGCTCGCAACCGCCTCAGTCAAACCGACCGTGAGGAAAAGATCGCCCTTCTCGTCCACAGCCCGATCGATGGACAAAGGCTCAGACCCGCGCAGCACGGAACTGCCGACTGCGATCATCCAGGTGTGTTCATCAATCGCGGCAGACGCGAGCTCAACATTGCGCAGATTGAGGATGATCGCTTTGAAATCGCCTTTTTCCAGGGCCTCGATGCCCTTGATGAAGTCGCCGTTGATTGACCTGAGCGCGCTGATATCGATGTCGTTGTCCGTGTTGAACACCATCCAGACGGCCTTACCGCGCCGAAACACGGCAGACGGTGTCGGACGGTCGAATGGAAATTCAAGCCTTAGGGAATCGCCGGCCTGGTTGATCGCGGCGGATACCGTGCTCACCCCTTTGATCTTCTTCAAGTCCGGGTCCACAGCCTCCGGATTGATGCGCGCGGGGCGCTCGGCTGCTTCTGCAGTCGCTGATGACGCTTGCTCTTGCGGTCCAGATGATGTCCCATCCTCAGATGGTCTTTCTGGCGGGCGCGGTGCTGGCGCATCGCTCGCAACCTCCTGATCCTCAGAAGCGGGACTGCTCCCCTCGCCCTCGGCGTTTTCATCAGTGACCTGATCCGATTGAGCAGCGACAGTCGATGGAGCCGCAGCCACAACGCGCTGCTGCGATACGGTTTCCGGCTCCGTCACATTCGTTGCGGTCGGCGGCAACTCCGGCAAGGCGCCAGCAAAAAGCGAAAGCGCCGGATCCTCTACCGCGTTTTTCGCAAGCGCATCGCTTGTCAGGTCTAAAATATAATCGCCGTTGTCAAAATAAGTGCGGACCTTTGCCTCCGGCGCGAGACGCAAGGTCACTTCCGTCGCACGATTGAGGCGCTTCGATTCAATCTTGGCGACCAAAGGCGGAAGATCTGCATTGAGCGCGCGCACATTGACATCCGTGGGCCTGTTAAAACTGACGATCGCCTTTGACCCTTCCCGGCGGAATGAGGTCTCAAACGGCACGTTCCAGGAAAACTCGAAACGTGAGAATGTCGGATGACGCCCGACACGCACATCGAGCTTGGCTTTCACTTTGTTCTTCTTGTTGACAAGCGCATTCTGGTTCGCGATTTCGAGCGCTTCCTCGGCGCGGTCCTCCAGTTTTCTAACAATTCGTTCGGGAATTGCAGGCGGCTCGCCCACCCAATTCGACGGCAGAAAATCGAGAAAGAGATGCTCACCCGCCGTCATGGAGTTCACCGTGACGCCGATATTCAGGGCGAAGCGCAAAATCGTGCCCTCAGGATCCTGACGCGCGACGCGGATATAGCGTTCGAGCGGCTCAACCTCCTTGGCGATATCGAGCAACACCGGCTCAGCCAGGCGAAGGACCAATACATTGCCTTCAACCTCGATATCGTGTTCGAAGAACCGGGTGCGGTCGGGCAGCGTGATCAAAAATCTGCCAAATCCCCGCTCGTCAAGTGCATCGATTCTGACGGCAAGTGGCGTTTGCTGAGCGAGTGTTGCGTTCGACCACAGCACGAAGAGGACGGCCACCATGGGTAAACCGCCACACAAGAATTTTCCAAACACTGATTTCTTCAGCGGTAAGAACACAACGCACACATCAAGCCAAACTTTGAATTCGTCATGATAAGGCGTGTCTCTTAACGTGCGATTACCCGCCGATTTTCGTGAGCTTGCGCTTTTTCTGCCCGGCAGCTCCACCAGCCGCGCGAAGGGCGATTTCAACCGTCAGTCGTTCAGCAGCCTTCACTTCCATTTCCGCCAGGATGGCGGACATTTTTCGCGGGTTCATGGACGTTGCGAGCGAGTGCAGGATTTCGAGGGAAAGAACATCAAAGATTTTCGCCGCATCTTTGGGTTTCATCGATTCGTAAATGACGACGAGGTCCTTCTTGCTTGAAGCTGCCTCGCCTTCGTCACCCTCTTTAGACTGCTGCTGTTTCAATTCCTCCAATTGCGCCTTGAGGCGGGCCTCCGACGCCTCCAGAAGCTGTTCGCGCAGTTTGAGATCCCGCTCACGCTTATCGAGCTCCTCGCGTCGCTGACCCAGTCGTTGAAGAAGAGTGTCGCGGGTCGATGCAGAGGTATCTGCCTCATCGCCGCCTGTCGCAGCTGCGGCAGTGTCTTGAGGCACATCCGCAGCGGCGGTATCGTTTTCCTGAGCCACCGCATCAACAACCGCAATATTGTCGAGCGCGCCCGATGTAATCAGGTGGACAACTTTGATTGCAATCAAGGCGAAGGCCGCAAGCGCTACGATTTGAAGAAGACGCATCGGCTAGGACCCACTTTGTCTCAGGGCGTTTATCCGCGCGGTCGCCTCCGCCGCAAGTTCGCTGACAGCGCGCGGCTGAGATGTGGCAACCCGTGGTTCCCGACGACGCTCAGGCGGCGCAGACGCCACTTGCGTGATCGCAACCAGGCGCTCCATGAGTTGATCGCCTGCTTCAAGCTTTGCGCGCAATTCAACGTTCAGGCGCTCAGCGTCCCGTACGCGCGCACCAAGCGTCTTCTGGTTTTCTTGCGCTGCAGCCTTGAGGCCTCGGATGGCACGCTCGGCAAGCTCTGTCGATGTGATGAGTTCAGCAATGGTCGCGCGAAGACCAGCCTCGTCAGACTTCAGCCGCTTCAAGCGGTTGTTCAACACCACGCAATAGCTGATCGTAGCAATCAGCAGAACTATGACGAGACCTTCGATCAACAAACCCGGTGTCATGATACGCCGATCTCCATTTCTGCGATTGCTTTTTCATAGCCATCCAAGGTCATTTTCTGCGGCTTCAACCCGCGCGTGATCTGGACGGAGATATGGTCATTCACACGACCAATTTGCCCGGAACTCATGGACACACCACCGACGCGCACGTCGATCAGATCATCCGGGTTCTGGCGCAAAAGCAGGGTTTGACCGACCTGCAAATCGAGCACTTCAGAAAGTGGTATTTCTTTTTCAAACAAAACCGCATCGACATCGACTTCGGCGGCATTCACCTGCGTGGACAGATGATTTTCCCATGCTTCGTCGCGCCCAAACTTGTCGCCCACGAACATCTGAAGCAGCAAATGGCGGATCGGCTCGATCGTCTCATAAGGGAGCAGAAACTCGACCTTGCCCCCGCGATCTTCCATGTCGATACGAAACCGCACGAGCACAGCAGCATTGGCGGGGCGGATGAGGGTTGCAAAGCGCGGATTGGTCTCAAGCCGCTCCACCGAGAAATTGACAGGCGTCAACGGCTCAAAGGCCTGCTCAGCGTCCCGCAAAAGGCTTTCAACGAGTTGCTGCACGAGAATGAGTTCAACGGCCGTATAAGGGCGACCCTCAACGCGTACCTTGGACACGGCACGTCCGCCACCCAGAAGCAGATCGACGATGGAATAAATCAGCGTGGAATCAGTCGTGACGAGACCGAAATTGTCCCACTCTTCCGCCCGAAACACCGTAAGGATCGCAGGCAGCGGAATGGAATTCAGATAGTCGCCAAACCGCACAGACGAGATGGAATCAAGCGATACTTCAACATTGTCGGACGTGAGATTGCGCAAGGATGTGGTGGCAAGCCGTACGAGGCGGTTAAACACCACTTCGAGCATCGGCAAACGCTCATAAGAAACTAGCGCTGAACTGACGAGCGCACGCACACCATTTTGATCGGCATCGAACAACTCATCGGCTTTGAAGCCCATGAGATTATCGACCTCATCCTGGGTCATCAGGCGATCAGACGCATTCTGATTTTGGTCGGCGCTGTCTTCGCCTTCCATCAGATTGGCCCACTGGGCCGTCAGCGTCTCCGCATCACCGGCGCCCTGCTCCTCAAGCGCCTCACCCCAGGCGGCGGCTAAGTCTTCTTCTTCGAAATCCTCATTTGCCATGACGCCAGGCCCTACTGCACGATGATTTCTTCAAAGAGAATTTTACGCACTTCCACAGGGTAAACGGCCACGTTAATGCGCCGCTGCAGTTCCTCTTTAAGACGGAACATGCCCGCCGAGCCCTCTATGTCTGTGGTGCGCAATTCGCGC
>JBCBTO010000049.1:0-9478 GCA_039818625.1 Pseudomonadota bacterium | reverse complement strand
ATTAAAGTCTCCTATCGGAGACGGTGAATCATATTCGCGAGAAGACTGGAAGAGATTTATGGGTCTGAGCCCTAGTGCGCGAATGCCGCCGTCTTTTAACGGCTTCTAAACGGCATCTGCAAGGATCATGTCGGACGCCTTCTCGCCGATCATGATGGCCGGTGCGTTCGTGTTGCCGGATACGATTTCCGGCATGATGGAACAGTCGGCGATCCTGAGATTGCGAACGCCGTGAACCCGCAGCCGCTCATCCACGACAGCTTGCGAATCGCGACCCATTTTGCACGTGCCCGTCGGGTGATAGATGGTTGTGGATGTATTCCGCACCCAATCGAGAATTGACGCATCGTCCGTTGTGTCAGGGCCGGGTCTAAACTCCGACGCGATCTTTCCCGCAAGCGGCTGTTGTTCTGCAATCGTTCGGGCGATTTTCACGCCATCCACCATAGTCTGGCAATCGGTCTCGGTCGCAAGATAGTTCGGATGAATGTCCGGATAGGTCGACGCTTTGTTGTCTTTCAGTCTGATTTCCCCGCGACTTTCCGGTCTCAACTGGCAAACGGATGCGGTGAATGCTGAAAACGGATGCACGCCTTCGCCCGGGCTATCGGCTGACCATGGCTGGATGTGAAACTGGATATCAGGCGTTTCCACCTCGTCGCGGGTTTTCATGAAGCCGACCGCAAGGCTCGCAGCCATGGTCATCGGACCGGCGCGAAACAGGATATACTTCAGCCCGATCCGCATCTGATTGAAGAAACTTCGTACCTCATCATTCAACGTCGGTTCGTTGCATTTGAAAACGAGGCGCGCCTGCAGATGATCCTGAAGGTTTTTGCCAACGCCGGGCAGGTGTTGGACAACGTTAATGTCAAGGTCTTTCAAAGCTTCCGCATCGCCGATGCCGGACAACATGAGCAGTTGTGGCGATCCGATCGCACCGGATGAGAGAACAACCTCCCGCCGCGCTTTGGCTGTCGAAACGACACCACTCTTGCCGACATATGTCACCCCTGTTGCACGGCCATCTTCAAAAAGGATGCGCTGCGTATGGGCGCGGGTGATGATGGTCAGGTTTGCCCTGCGCTTCACGGGGTTGAGGTAGGCAACTGCCGAAGAACAGCGACGTCCATTCCGCGTCGTGAGCTGGAAATAGCCGACACCATCCTGCTTTTCACCGTTGTAATCGCTGTTATAGGGATACCCGGCATTCTGCGCAGCGGCGACCCACGCATCGCATATGGGGCGCTGAAGCCGCATATTCGACACGCTGAGCGGTCCACCCACTCCGTGATAATCGTCCTCCCCGCGTTCCTGATCCTCCGCCCGCTTGAAAAGTGGGAGCACGTCGTCCCACCCCCATCCCATATTGCCCATTTGCTGCCAGCGGTTATAGTCTTCCTGTTGACCGCGCACATAGAGGAGGCCGTTCAAGGAGGAGGAACCGCCGAGGACCTTGCCGCGAGGCCACCCGAGCGACCGACCGTTCAGGCCGGGATCGGGTCTGGTTTCATAGCACCAGTCAACTGCTGGGTTGTTCATCGTTTTGAAGTAGCCGACCGGCACATGAATCCAGGGATTGCTGTCCGGCCCACCTGCTTCGAGGAGAAGAACCTGGTTTTTGGGATCGGCGCTTAAACGGTTCGCCAAAACACATCCGGCTGACCCCGCCCCGACAACAATGTAGTCGACCTCAAGCGTTTCGGTCATTTTGTTCTCCTCCCCACCGTGTTCGGTCTTGCATTGTCTAGGTTAATGTGCTCTTTTTGAGACTGCAAGTCTCATTTATTTTGGATTTGTCGAGGAGAATTTAGGGAGGAACCTCATGTCAGTTTTGAACAAACTGAATGCTATATCACGTCGTGATCTGTTCCGGCTTTCCGGCCAGTTCGGTTTAACATCAACCCTCATGGCAGCGAGCAGCCTCGGCGGCGCACTGACGCTGTCATCACTCGCAAAAGCGGCTGAATCGACCTATGAGCGTCGCTTTTCGAAAGAGCCTAAGCACGAGCTCAAGTTCGGCGCATCAGGTTTCAACCCGCAAAACCTGTTGATTGAACGCGCTGGCGCACTCGAATTCGCCCGCGACATCGAAGCCCGGACGGACGGTGAAATCCGCGTTGAGTTCATCGGCAACAACCAGATTTGCGGACAGCTGTCTTGCGTTGAGAAGACCCAACAGGGGATCGTCGACATCTATGCCGCGTCCACACAGAACTCTGCCGGCGGTGCGCCATACCTCAATGTGCTCGATTACGCTTACATGTTCCGCAACCGCGCGGACCAGTACCACTTCCTCTACTCACCGAAGTCGCAGAAATTGTTGCGCGACCCGTACGAGAAAAATCACGGCCTGAAATTCCTGTTCAGCCATGCCGAACTGCGCGGCATTCAGCTTGGTCTTTCCTGGGAAGACAAGCCGACGGTGACCTCAATCGAGCAATTGTTCGGCACGAAAAACCGTGTCACGGGCACACAGCTCGGTCGCATCGCCATGAAGGCGTTGAACCTCAACCCGGTTCCGGTTGCTTGGGAAGAAACCCTCGACGGCTTGAAGCAAGGTTTGATCGATGGTGCGGAGACCTGGGCATCAGCGGTGGCTTACGCGAACATGTCACCCGTCGTGTCACAGTCGGTCTATCTCGATTTCTTCTGCGGCACTGAGCACACGGCAATGAGCGCGTCAGTCTTTGATTCACTCGGTGGTGAACTCCAGGACGCTGTTCTCGAATCCGCCTACTGGGCACAGACCCACGTACAGGCAGCCAACGAGGCAGCGCTTGTGAAGACCGTGGGCATCTCCGATCCGCAATTGCCGGATACGATTTTCGCCAAAAACAATGTCCGCAACGCGTTCCTTTCCAAAGAAGAACTGCGCAAGGCCGAAGAGATGTGCTCACCTGAGTTCCAACCGCAGCTTTGGGAGCAATGGCGCGAGCGGATCAACGGCTGGGCCGGCGGCATCGACACATATAAAGAGATCTACGACGAAGTTCGCACGATCTCAGCAGATACGTTGCCTGAAAATGTTGAGCCACGTCGTTGGTGGAAAGGCTAAGCGGAAGCTCATAACAATCGATAAGCCGACCCGCGTCTGTGGGTCGGTTTTACCATGAAAGACCGTCGGGAGGGCGGTACCGCATACGAGGGGAGGCGCTTTCATGTCAATTTTGGCAGAAGCGGTTACGGCGTTCACGTCATTGTTTTCGGGCGACTGGTTTTCGATGAAATCCGCAGTGCGCACAAACGGCATGTGGATTGTGGGAACCGCGATTACATTGCTGGGTGGCATCGCCACCTTGTTCGCATATCGCATGTCGCCATGGCTTGAACGCAACCTCGAAAAATCGATCATCATTTACACCTATCTGGTGATTGCGGGAATCATCTTCTGGGGGGTGGTGGACCGCTTTGTGTTTTCAAACCAGCAGCCCTGGTCAACCACCATTCCGCCGCTTCTCTTCATGATAATGGCGTGGTTCGGGTGCTCTTATAACGTCAAACTGCGCACACATCTGAGCTTCAGCGAATTCAGATCAAACATGCCGCGTCCCGCACAATTCGCCGTGCTGACACTGGACGCGATCCTCTGGTTTGTCTTCTGCGTCATCGTGGTGACGACGACCATCCGCGCGACGGTCAATTCCGCATCGAACTTTCAAATCGTGCAGGGCACCGATGACACCATGCAATGGTGGTTTATCATCACGGTGCCCATCGCCTTCACCCTCATGGCGGGCCGGGTGATGGAAAACTGGCTGATAGACCGGAAGAATTTCCGCGAAGGCAATAAGCTGATCGAGCAGGCGGTGATCGGGGGAGATGCGTAATGTCGGATGCAACACTCATAACGCTGGTTTCCCTTGGCGTCACAGCTCTCTTCATGCTCGGCGTGCCGGTTCTGCTCGTCATTGCTTACTGGGTGATTGGCACGAGCTTCATCATGGGTTTGCCGCTGGATAACATGGGCAATGAGCTCATGAATGTGTTCAACAAAGGCTTTGCGCTCCTCGCGATGCCCTTGTTCATCCTGACGGGAGACCTGATCAATAAATCGGGCATTGCCAAACGGCTTTCAGATTTTGCCTATGCGTGTCTGGGGTGGCTACGCGGTGGTCTTGCGATGGCAGCCCTTGGCGCCTGCGGGTTGTTCGCCGCGATCTCGGGATCAAACTCCGCGACAACCGCAACAATCGGATCCATGTTGCACCCCGAAATGGTCAAAGGCGGCTATGACGAGCGCTTCTCCGCAGCGACCGCTGCAGCTGGTGGCACCGTCGGCATCATCATTCCGCCGTCGATCATCTTCATCGTCTACGGGTTCCTCATGAACCTGCCGATCTCTGACCTCTTCGTCGCGGGCATCCTGCCTGGTGCGCTGATGGTCATCGGCATGCAACTCGCCTGCTGGATCATTTGCCGGATGAACGGTTGGGGTTTCCTTATCCCGCTGCAATTAAACCGGGTTTTGAAAACCGCATTCGGTGCATGGCTCGGTTTCTTCGCCATCGGCCTTGTCTTGTGGGGCATCTACACGGGGAAATTCAGCCCAACGGAAGCGGCTGGCGTGACGGTCGGCTTCTGCGTGATCGCAGGCCTTCTTTCCTGGGTCTTCAACAAGATGATGGGTGGCGATAAAAACAAGACATGGGAGCAGAAATCCTATGGTGAAATGTTCGTCGTCGAAGGGTTCACCATCCCGGAAATTCCGTCGATCGTCGTGCGCTCCGCCCAGATCACGGGCATCCTGGCACCCTTGATTGCCGTGTCGGTCGTCATGCAGCAGAACCTCTCGGCGCTCGGGGCTCAACAGGCGATTGGCGGGTTCGTGACGTCCATGGGCGGTTACTATGCGGTTCTCTTCACAGCGATGGCGATCGTGTTCGTCTTCGGCATGGTGCTCGAATCTTTGCCGGTCACCATCATTCTCGCTCCGATCCTCGCGCCGATTGCCCATTCGGTCGGCGTCGATCCGATACACTTCTCCGTCATCTTCCTGGTTGGTGCATCCATTGGTTTCATCACACCGCCATATGGTCTAAACCTCTATGTGGCGAGCGGCGTGACGGGCGTGCCATATTTCAGGCTATTGAGATACAGCCTTGCTTACTTGGTCGCGTTGATATCTGTGTGGTTCGTCGTGGCGCTCACGCCAGAGCTGGCTACAATCCTGTTGCCAGATCGCGGTTAAGAGCGTGGCGAGAGACAATTGAATGGCGTTGACGGACATAGAGCATTCATCAGAAACGATCCCGACCAACCTTCGCCTGCTGATGGTACTCGAAGCGGTCGCGCGCAATGGGATGCCCGTCACACCGACGGACATCAATATGGAAATCGGCCTGCCCAAGCCGACGATCCACCGATTGTTCGCAACCCTTGAGGCAGAGGGCTATCTGCAAAGAGAGCTCGACGGGCGAACCTACACGATCGGTCAGCGGTTCCGTCGCGTGTCCATCAACGCCTTGTCATCTTTGCGAGTCAGAACGGCGCGGCTTGCGGTCTTGGGCGCACTGGCTGAAGACATCGGGGAGACCTGCAACATTTCGTTGCCTGACCGCGATGCGATGATCTATCTCGATCGGGTCGAAACGAAATGGCCGTTGCGGATTCAATTGCCGATTGGCACGAAGGTCCCGTTTTACTGCACGGCAAGCGGCAAAATGTATCTGTCCACGTTGCAGGACAGTCACCTGGAGCGATATCTGCGCAGCGCACATTTCGAGCGGATGACCGAAAACACGCTTCTGACGGCAGATGATCTGCGCTCAGAGATCGGCAAGACCCGAGAACGCGGCTATTCGCAAGACAATGAAGAATTCATGGAAGGCATGGTCGCGTTGTCAGTTCCCATCAACGATGACCAGGGCCGCCTTCTGTCAACGCTCTCATTCCATGCACCGACCCAACGCCTTTCGCTCAAAGCCTCGCACGATTATCTGCCGAACTTGCGCGCGACCGCGAAAGAGCTTGAGCGGCTCATTCTGTCCTAGGTTTAACTCAACATTCCGGCTCGTTAGGCGACTGCAATCTGCAGATCTTCGATCACCATCCTCGGGCTGGTCCCGAGGATATGTGGCAAGACCCCTAAAGCCGGACCCCGCCGCCTTGAATAGTCTGGTAGAGATCGGCACTGAGCGGCACGAAACTCTTCTCGACCGGATGGTTGAAAAAGAGCTGATCCTCGATCTTCTCCGGGTCAAACCCTTCTTTGACGAGATCAACCTTGCGCTGTTTGAACGTGCCGGTGGCCTCGATTTCGTCCTGAAGCCGAACGAAAATCGGATGAGCGTAATCCGGCAGCGACGCCGTGATGTGATCGCGCAATCCGTCGAGGTCGAAGTCGTCGCCGACCACCAGAGACACCATGCCAGCCCGGCCGTCTTTCCCATCGATCTTCACGCCGTAAACATTCGCCTCCTTGACCCCGTCATAGACTGTGATCGCTTCGGAGACCTCCGACGTCGCGACATTCTCGCCCTTCCAGCGGAAGGTGTCGCCGATCCGGTCGATGAAGTAGAAATAACCCATCTCGTCCTTGCGGATCAGGTCTCCCGAGCGAAACCATGCGTCGCCTTGTTCAAATGCACCGCGCAGGATCTTTTTCTCTGTGGCGGCCTTGTCGGCATAGCCTTCAAATCGTTGGGCGGGCTTGCTCGGGTCGTTGAGGATTTGTGAAATCGCCTCGCCAACTTCATTCGGCGCACATTCGATCAGATAGCCGTTGGGCCCGCGCACGGGTTCCTCGGTCTCCTGGTCGAATTTCACGATTTTAGTAATGAACCGCTTCTCGGCCCATTTCGGCAGACGTCCAATCGCTCCGACCTTCTGGTCGAAGTTGAAGAACACCGTGTTGCCTTCCGTCGACGCATACCATTCCAGAATGAACGGGATTTTGAACCGGTCGCGGAACTCTTCCCAGATATCAGGGCGCAGACCATTGCCATCGATGAGGCGCAGTTTGTGGCTGTTTTCCTTAGGATGCTTGGGACTGTTCAGAAGATACCGGCAGAGCTCACCAATATATTGGAACATGGTGCAGTCGTTATCGACGATATCGTCCCAGAAATGGCTCGCTGAGAACTTTTCGCTGATGAAGACTGATCCGCCGACCGTGAGTGTGATGCCGACCGCCATGATGCCGCCAGCCGTGTGATAAAGCGGCAGGCACACATACATGCGGTCGTCCTTGGTGGACTCGGTCGCGGCGGAAAACGCATTCATGATCGCCATGACGCGGTAATGGATGATGTTGGCCGCTTTCGGCAGGCCCGTCGTGCCGCTTGTGTAGATGTAAAGCGCGCGGTCGTTATGAACGACGTCGACGACCTCATCGCCGGACAGGTTGGCGTCGGAGAGCCCATCAAGGGCCGCATTGAGATTGGGCCAGTTCCCCTCGCCGCCATAAAGCCACGGGTTCATGTCGTCATCGAGATGGCCATCGGTGCTCGTATAGTGATCGGCGAGCGCCTGATCGACAATGACTGCCTTCGGCGTCACGATGTTAATGCAGTGCGCGAGCGATGCGCCGGTGAGATTGGTGTTCAGCAGCGCGCCAACACCGCCGACCCGAATGATACCGATCCACGCCGCGAGATACTCCGGGCAGTTTGGCATCAAAAGCGCAACGCAATCGCCTTTCTTGACGCCCTGGCCCAGCGCCCATCGGGCGTATTGATTGGCCCGCGCATTCAGTTGGCGATATGTCAGCGTCTGGTCGGCTGACATGAGAGCCGGGCGGTCTCCGTGCTCCTCAGCAAGATCAACCACCATATGCGACAGCGTATAGCCTTTGTTCTTGGCGACTTTCGTTGTCCGTTTGAGGGTCCGCAGGGCAGATTTAAGATAAATATATTCCGTCTTGAGGCGCGAAAACAGGCCCATATTTTTCCTCCCGAGATGCCGCGCGGTCCAAAAGCACCTCCCGGATACTTCTGACGCGGTTCTTATCTGAGTGTCGGTTTATCGACGCTCATCTGCGTGAGATTTACGTTTACGTCAAGGGCAATATCTCTCCTCTTGATAAAATTGCCCGAAAACCAGATCTCCAACTGAAGTTTTGCAAAGAAAACGACCAACCGCCAGCCCAAATCGCGCCTGAGCTAGTGAACGTGACCGGATGGGACCCTCAACCACGCCCCTGCCCACTTGGCGAATGTCGATACGAGGTCATATGAAGATGAGGCGTCAGATGGCGGGTGTGCGAACCGGAAGTGAGGGGTGATGGCGAACAGCGTTCTTGATTTGAAAGGGCTCAAATGCCCACTCCCCGTTTTGAAAGTTCAAAAGGCCATGAAAACCATGACGGCGGGGGACACCGTGGAAGTCTATGCAACGGATCCGCTGTCGGTGATCGACATTCCCAATTATTGCAACGAGAGTGGCAATCGCCTTGTGAACCAAACGGCGGATGGCGAGGTGCACGTCTTCAAGATCGAGCGGACGTAAAGCCCGGTACGGAGAGGGGATTGTCGCTGAGCGCCTGAGCGTCCGGGCTATCAACCGAAACAGTGTTTGAAAAGCCATCGAACAGGGTCTGAACGAAACGGGGCTCAAGGCCATCGGTGATGAAAACGAGACGGCTCGTTTGATCATCGCTCGGCCATGCTGGTAGCGTGTAGGGCTCGTGGAAAACCGATTGCACACCATGCAGGACGAGCGGTTGTGCGGGGTGATCCCCCAATTTGACAAGCCCCTTCACTCGCAAAAGCTTTGTGCCGTGCGCGCTCGTCAGAAGCTCCAAAAAAGCCCGTATCGCTGGTTTTGAAAACGCATTGTCCCCTTGAATGACAAAGGATTGGATGCTGTCGCCATGACGGTTCACGTCGTGGGAATGCCCGTGGGCATGATCGTGATTATGATCATGATTATGCGCATCGTGAGCGTGGTCTTCCTCTGAAAGGACCGCGTGCCGAAGGTCATCGTCTTTGGTGGCGAGGTCAAACGCCTGAGCGCCAAATATGGCTGCATCGACGCCGCCGCTTTCCAACAAAGGGGCATCGGGGTTGAGTGCCGCAATACGTTCGCAAAGGGCTGCTGGTATGGACCCGTCCACCGCATCGAGTTTTGTGATCACGAGTTGATCCGCAAGCGCCACTTGCCGCCGAGCCTCCCCATAGGCTGTGAGCGTGGCAAGGCCATTGACAGCATCAACAAGTGTGACGACGCCACCAAGGGTGAAGCGCGTTGAAAGATGGGGGTGGGCCAGGATCGCCTGCAAGACGGGAACGGGGTCTGCGAGCCCGGTCGTCTCAATGATGATCCGGTTGATCTGCGACGCGGTGTCGTCACTGCGGTCCAACAGGCGTTCCAGCGTAGCGATGAGCTCACCGCGAATGGTGCAACACAAACATCCGGATGAAAGCTCGATGATGTCGTCATCGCTGCGTTCGACGAGGAGATGATCGAGCGGCACGGAACCGAATTCATTGATGATGACGGCGGCATCGCACAAGGACGGGTCTTGCAACAGGCGGTT
>JBCBTO010000048.1:0-9535 GCA_039818625.1 Pseudomonadota bacterium | reverse complement strand
CGGCAGGTCGATATCATCAAGCATTTCGGCCGCCTGGCCGATCTCGTCTGCGTGGCTCAACCCGACCGCGACCGCAATCTCGGTGCGAACACCCTGAAAGGCGCGCTTTTCAACACGGGCCGCCCGGTTTTGATGTGCCCGCACCGGGAAACTGTGCCGGAAACATTCGCCGACCACGTGGTGATTGCCTGGAACGGGTCGCTTGAGGCAACCCGCGCCGTCGCGCAGACGATGGCTCTGATCAAAGCCGCCAAATCGGTCCGCATTGTGACCGTCGGCGGCGAAGAGGTGCACGGTGCAAGCTCCGCGGAGTTGCGCGATTATTTCGCGATGCACGGCGTGACATCCACCGTCGACCGACTGGACAGCGGCCAGCGCATTGGCGATGCTCTCTTGGAGGCGAGCGCGTCTGATGAACTGATGATCATGGGGGCTTATGGCGAGAGCCACGAGAAAGAAACGCTGTTTGGGGGAAACACGCAAACCATCGTCGACCGGGCAAAAACGCCAGTCGTGCTGGTTCATTGAGGAACGCGACCTAAATACGTATTTCTGCGGCCTTAAAACCACCTGAGGAGGTGAAACGGAACGAACAGAGGTAAAGTTTAGACGGAAGGCACGTCTTGCAACGGACTTAAGAGAAGGCTGCAGGAGGAAAGATGTGTCTCAGGGTCGTCTATCGAAGCCAAAGGGAGGAACACATGGCTTTAAAGAAAAGACTGATAAGTGGTTTGGTGGGCGCAATTGCGGCCTCAGCTGCACTCTTCACAGGCGCTGCTGGCGCTTTTGAACCCAATAAACCAATCGACTTTGTGATCATGGCCGGCAAGGGCGGCGGTGCCGACAAGATGGCGCGGCTGATGCAAGCCATTGTGGAGAAGGAAAACCTGTCTCCGCGTCCAATGGTGCCAGTTAACAAGCCCGGCGGATCTGGTGCGGAAGCGCTCGTACACATGAAAAACGCAGGCGATCCAAACCACACCATTATGGTGACGTTGAACTCGTTTTTCACAACGCCCTTGCGTCAGCCGGGTCTTGATGTGGACATCATGAAGTTCGCGCCGGTTGGTCGCATGGCGGAAGATACGTTCCTGCTTTGGGTTCACAAGGATGAGGGCATCACCACCTTCGAACAGTTCTTGGAAGAAGCCAAGAAACGCGGAAACCAATGGGTGATGGGCGGAACCGGCAAGAACTCCGAAGACAACATCATCACTGACTTTTTGAACGACAACTACGGCCTGTCGATCAAATACATCCCGTATAAGGGCGGTGGCGCTGTCGCCAAAGACCTTGCCGGTCGTCAGATTACTTCATCGGTGAACAACCCGTCCGAAGCCCTCGGCTTCTTCGAGTCTGGCGATGTCATCCCGCTTGTAGCCTTCACAAATGAGCGTTTGCCGCTGTTCAAGGATGTGCCCACGCTGAAGGAAAAGGGCGCTGACTTTGCCTATTTCATGCAGCGGGCCGTTGTTGGCGCACCTGGCATGTCGGACGAGGCAAATGCCTTTTACACCGACCTCTTCACCAAGGTGTTCAACTCCGCTGATTGGCAGAAGTACAAGTCCGACAAGTCGCTGCAGGGTGACTTCATGGCGGGCGGTGATCTGGTCTCTTATTGGGGAACACAGCGTGACCGCCATAAGAAAATCCTGAAAGCTTCGGGCGCCATTAAGTAAGCAACAAAACCACAATCAGGAGGAGGGGACAGTGAGAAGAGCGGAACTTGTAACGGCGATCATTCTCGGTGTCCTCTCCATTTACCTGATGTGGAAAAGCGGTGAGCCGCCCGCCTGGAATCCGGATGTCGGGCGGTTTGCCAATATCGGTTTCATTGAGGGCGAGGGCCCCGGCTCCGGCTTCTGGCCGTTCTGGCTTTCCGCCGTCATGCTCATCTGTTGCGTTTGGACCGGCGTCAACTGGTGGCGCAGAAAAACCCCACCATCCCGGTCGGACGAACCGTTTCTCGATGCCTATGGCTGGAAAATGGTGGTCATGGTGGGAGGCGGCTTACTCGCCTTTTTGGGCGCGGTACACATCGTCGGCTTCTACGGCGCGATCCCGCTCTTCATGATCTATTACATGGTGTTTTTGGGCCGCCACTCCTGGCTCGCAAGCCTGTCGGTTGCGATCGCCCTTCCGGTCTTCAGCTTCTTCTTTTTCGATGTTGCCATGCGGATCGTGCTGCCGAAGGGCTATCTCGAGCCGCTCTTCATCCCGCTTTACGACATTTTTCTTTAGCGCCACGGCGACAGTGTCAGGTTAGACCATGGAAATTCTCGCATCCCTTTTAGATGGCATTTTGATCGCGCTGGAACCGGTCAATCTGGGTCTTGCTGTGCTTGGCGTCATCATTGGCCTCTTCGTGGGGGCGATGCCGGGCCTTGGGTCCGTCAACGGCGTCGCAATCCTTTTGCCCTTCACCTTCGTGATCCAAAGCTGGACGGGGACAGCGACCTCGCCGATGATTTTCCTCGCAGCGATTTATTATGGTGCGATGTATGGCGGGGCGATCTCGTCGATCACACTCGGGATTCCGGGTGCGTCGACCGCTGTTGCAACAACATTCGACGGCCGACCGCTCGCGCTCAATGGTGAAGCGGACCGTGCGCTCGTCACCGCCGCCATCGCCTCGTTTGTTGGCGGGACAGTCTCAAACATCTTGTTCACCGCATTTGCCCCGCCGCTCGCGACCGTCGCGCTGAAATTCGGTAATCCCGAAATCTTCGCACATGTTGCTAGCGTTCGCAACCTTTGTCGGCCTCGGCGGTGACGACATACCGAAAACGATCTTCTCGATCTGCTTCGGTCTGGTGCTTGCAACTGTCGGCTTCGACATCGTTTCCGGCGAGCCGCGCCTGATCTTCTTCGATATCACCGGCTTCACCCACGGCATCCGCTTCCTCGTGCTCGCCATCGGCGTCTACGGCATTGGCGAGATGTTATGGACGATCAACTCGTCGCGTTACAAGACCACCATGTCGGAGGTGACAATCACCTTCGACCGCATCATGGGGTCGGTACAGCGCTTTGGCGAAGCCTGGAAAGGCACCGCGATTGGCTCTGCGCTCGGCTTCTTCGTGGGCATCCTGCCAGCGGCGGGCGCGACCCCAGGCGCACTCATGGCGTATGGCGTTGCCAAAATGACCTCCAGGAAACCCGAGGAATACGGCAAGGGCGCGGTCGATGGCGTCGCTGCACCAGAATCGGCCAACAACTCCGCATCCACCGGCGCGATGTTGCCGATGATGACGCTCGGCATTCCGGGCTCTCCGACGACAGCCGTTCTGCTTGCGGGCATGGTGATCTGGGGCCTCCAGCCCGGCCCGCTCCTCTTCCGCGATCAGCCCGACTTCGTCTGGCCACTCATCGGCTCGTTCTACATCTCCAACGTCGTGGCCGTGATCATCAACCTCGCGTTCATCCCGCTTTTCCTCTGGATGCTGAGGATGCCGTTCACGATCCTCGCACCGCTCATCTTTGTGCTCTCCGTCGTCGGCACGTTTGCAGCCTACCAGAACATGTTCGATGTCTGGCTGATGCTGCTCTTCGGGCTCGGCGCGTTCTTCCTGCGCATTCTCGACTACCCGCTCGCACCAGCGGTGCTTGCGATTGTGCTCGGCCCCATCGCAGAGCCGACGCTACGCCAGTCGCTGCTGTTGTCGGATGGTGACTTCTCGATCTTCTTCACGCGTCCAATTGCGGGTCCGATCACGGTGATTGCGTTGATCTTGATTTTCCTACCGCTCCTCAAGCTCATTAGGGACCTGGTCAAGGGCAGCAAGAAAGCGGCCACCTAAACGGAGTGCGGCGATGGCGATCCGGGTGGAAGGTGATCCCTGGGCGCCGGGCCTGACATCTGAAATCCCAGCGCGGCTCATGCCGCTCGCAACCCATTTTCGTGCGGAAAACGCTGAAGTCAGCTATCGTGAAGCGCTGGAACTAAAAGACCTCTTCGGCCTTCCACTTGAAGACCTCGCGACCTTCAACGCTGAGCGCCTTGTCATTCATCACCTGCTCGTGCGGGTGACGGCTGATTTCACGCAGAAAGACGGTCCGGCTTATGCCGATCTTGGCATCTCCGTGCGTGGCATGGTCGATCTTATTTTCCAGAACTATGCGAAGCCGAAACTCGCAGAGATGGAAACCCTTCTCACCGAGGTGCGCACAGCGGCGCAAGAACGGCTCACCGCTGAACTCGATGCCTCGGTGTTTTCAAAGCCGGCGCCTGTCGGGTCTGTCGAAACTCGGGGCTTTCTGGGTCTTTTCAGGAAACGGCCGAAACCCCGAAAAATCGGCTTCGACGAGTGCGTCGAAAAGGCGCTTCTCGCATGGAAAAAGCGCGCGACTGAAACTCCTGACGCGATGGAGCAGGCGTGTCTGGAGGCCCTCGACCGTGTTGTGAGCGCTCAGATAGCAGAGCGCGGTCGGCTTATCGCTAACGCTGACCTCATCGCAAAGCTGGCCATGCGGCGCGTCTCCAACACGTATGGCAGCGATCGTCTGGGCGATGCGCTCGTGCCGATCATCGACCAGGCGGCAAAGGCGGAAGGCCTGCGTCGCCTGCCGATACAGGAAAAGCCGGTGATCATGAACGTCAAGGGTGCGTCAGCATCGGGCAAGAGCACAATCCGCGCTCAACAACGAAAGCTCGCGGAACGCATAGGCGTCCCGTGGGAGGATTTCGCCCTGATCAGCCCGGATTATTGGCGCAAGTATCTTCTGGAATACGAGAGCCTGGGTGATGATCACAAATACGGTGCGATGCTGACCGGGCGTGAACTGGAAATCATCGACAAGAAGCTAGACCGTTACATGGCGGATAAAGCGGCCAAGGGCGGCATTTCCCATCTCCTCGTCGATCGCTTTCGGTTCGACAGTTTCGCAACTGAGCCCGCACATCGGGGGACAAGTCGCCTGCTCAGCCGGTTCGGCCATACGGTCTATCTGTTTTTCATGGTGACGCCGCCGGAAGCCACTGTTGAACGCGCATGGCTGCGAGGCCTCTCAACGGGGCGTTTCAAGGCCGTTGACGATCTCCTCTATCACAATGTCGAAGCCTATACCGGCATGCCGCAGCTCTTCTTTTCATGGGCACTTTCTAACGAAAGAAAGGTCCACTTCGAGTTTCTGGACAACAGCGTTAAAAGAGGGGACCTGCCGCGCACCATCGCATTTGGATGGAACGACGACATGGTCATCGTCGATCTCGATGGCATGAAGAACATCGACCGGTTCAAACAGATCGATGTCGATGCCGAGCGCCCCGATGATGTTTACGTCGAGCAAGACGAACACGCGTGCGCGTTCTTGAGACAATGTGTCGAACGGACGAAACGCGTGCGATTTGCAGACCAGGTGACGGGCGAGGTCACAGCGACCGTTCTCGACGGGAAGATTGCCTGGTATGGCGATGAAACGAACGGCGTGCGGGCAATGCTCGACGCATTTGGTCTTGTGACCGCCGACGGACCTCTGGAAGAAGACGGTGCAAGCCTCGACATTGCCGAGGCAAAGCGTTTCACCGTCGGCGCTTGGGGGCCTTAAAGGCGGCAGCAAAAAGCCCCCGGCGTATGGGCCGGGGACAAAAGACGATTAAGCAGCAAGCGAGCGATTTTTCAAAAGGCGACCGTCAACAGTCTCGACGATGTGATCGACCGTATCGAGTTGCATGCCAAGCGCTTTACCAATTGTCTGAACAACCCGGTCGACCCGCTCGATGCTGTCCGCTCCGGCTTCAATCGCTCGCGCAGCGGATGACGGCTTCAACAGGCTCTCGCCTGCCTTTGCATATTTCTCAAATGGTACTTGATCGGCTGGGTCTGCGCCAAGCTTCTGTGCAAGCTCATCAACCCATGCGTAAACCGCACGGGAAGCCTCAAGATCGGAATGGATCGCATCCTTGATGGCGATCGCGCCATCAGCTTGCACACAGCGATAGTTGCCGGTAAGCAGCATGCTCCACTTCGCCATCGGCACGAAGAGGGAATCGTAAACGCGCAGCTTCACCGGTACATCCTTACCGTCGGCGTCAACGCCGGCGATGTCGTCTTCGAGCTTTCGAAGCATCGCCGTGTGTTCCGGTTTTTCAAAGGCTGAGGCTTTGAAATTGGTCGGAAGGCCCACGTGAAGAAAGTTGGACTTTTCCTCCGGCGGCCGAAATGCCTGCGGATCGGGACTGCACAGACTGATGAGACCCGGCTCAAAGCCGTCCCAGACCGTCGGATCACTGAAACAGCCATCAAGGTTGATATCTGCGAGTGCCTCAACACGCTTGAGATAGGGGAGTGGAGGCATATTCATGATGGAAAGACACGGCTTTTTGCTTTCCGCGATGCGCTTCATCAAGGCCTTAACGGCAGGCGCACCATACTGTGGCTCCTGCATGGCAAGCCCGATGAGATCATAGTCCTCGGGGCGAGCGTTTTCCGGTGTCACGGCGTCGACTGTGCCAGGCAGATCGTCTGATCGGAAGAGACGTGGCTCGGCCTCGTCGCGCAGCTTCATGCGCACGACCGTACCCTCTGTGTTGATGAGGTCAGCCGACGTTTCACGGCAGATCAGCGTGACGTCATGGCCTGCCATGAGCAGTTTTGTCGAAAGCAGAGACCCGTAAGAGGCCCCGAGAATCAAAATTTTCATAAGCGCTTCGCCTTCGCGTTTTCCGTCCACCCTGAGGTGGTTGATTTGGCGCGAAAATACTTAAAAATTCCGCTTCGAGGCGAGCGAATTCGGGTCACTTGGTAAATATTGTTACAAACTCCCTTTACTGACTCTGTCAAACTTGTAAATCTTTGGAACTCGAAGAAAATCAATAACCTAGCAGGGGGCTCCATGTCTGACTTTGTGATCAATCCACCCGTTCAACCCTCTGTCGCCGTTGCCGATTCCGCAACGCGATTCCCGGTGAGGCGCATTTTCTGTGTCGGCAGAAATTACGCCGCCCACGCCCGCGAAATGGGTAAGGATCCGGATCGTGAGCCACCCTTCTTTTTCACAAAACCCGCCGATGCTGTCGTGGACAGCGGTGTGGCTGTGCCTTATCCACCTCAGACGAAGAACCTGCATTTCGAAATCGAACTTGTCGTCGCCATGGGTAAGCCGGGTGCTGACATCGCCCCTGACGAGGTTTACGATCACATCTGGGGCGCGGGCGTCGGCATTGATCTCACCCGTCGCGATCTTCAGCAAACCGCCAAGGAAATGGGGCGTCCATGGGACCTTGGCAAAGGCTTCGATCACTCAGCCCCGATCGCACCATTGACGCCAATTGCCGATGTGCCGTCGCTTGAAGCGGGACGCATTTGGCTCAAGGTCAACGATGAAATCCGTCAGGACGCCGATATCGAGGACATGATCTGGTCCGTGAAGGACCATGTCTCGATCCTCTCCCGATCTGTAAAACTCGCCCCTGGCGATCTCATCATGACGGGAACGCCCGCCGGTGTGGGGCCGGTGGTTTCAGGCGATCTGATAACCGGCGGTGTGACCGGCCTCACTGATATAAAAACACCAATTGCACCAGCCCTTTGACTCGTCGAAGAAAACGGATAATCTCGCAACCGGCACGAAATTTGGTTTTGATCATCGGGAGGAAAATATGATCAAAAAAATGTTGGCAGGTATCGCCACGGGGGCTCTGATGGTGACCTCGGCGCAGGCTGCGGAAGTTAAAATCGGCTTTGTGACAACGCTCACAACGCCAGCCGCCGTCATCGGCAAGGATATGCAAAATGCTGTCGACCTCGCTGTCGAGCATATGGGCGGCAAGATGGGTGATCTCGACGTCAACGTCATTTATGGCGATGACGGCTTCAAACCGGAAACCGGCAAGCAGGTGACAGACAAGCTCGTCAAGCAGGACAATGTCGATTTCGTGGCCGGCTATATCTGGAGCCATGTGCTTCTCGCCTCGCGCAAGTCGGTGCTCGATGCGGGTAAAATCCTGATCTCAGCGAATGCTGGCCCATCGCAAGTCGCTGGCAAGCTGTGTCACGAGAACTTCTTCTCGACATCCTGGCAAAATGACCAGACACCCATGGCAATGGGCGAAGTTCTGAACCAGCAGGGCGTTAAGTCGCTTTACATCATGGCGCCGAACTATGCGGCTGGTAAGAACATGGTCGCAGGCGTTGAGCGCACGTTCAAGGGCGATGTGAAGGGCAAGGACCTCACCAAGTGGGGTAAAGACCGTCAGCTCGACTTCTCCGCGGAACTTGCAAAAGCCAAAGCCTCAGGCGCTGAGGGCATCTTCGTCTTTTATCCGGGCTCCGCAGGCGGTGCGTTCATCAAACAGTACCAACAGGCCGGTCTGCAAAGCGTGATGCCGCTTTATTCGGTCTTTACGGTCGACGCTCTGTCCCTGCCAAAGCTCCAGGCGGCGAACTTCGAATCCGTTTTGGGCTCGCGCACCACACAATCCTGGGACCCGACGCTGGACAATGAGCAGAACAAGCGCTTCGTCGCAGATTTCAAGGCAAAGCACGGATCATATCCCTCGTTCTACGCAGCCCAGGCTTACGACTCGATTTTCCTGATCAAGTCAGCGGTCGAAGCGGCAGGTGGCGATTTGTCGAAGCTCGACGACATCCGCGCTGCGATGAAAAAGGCGGATTACTCTTCCGTTCGCGGTGAATACAGCTACGGCAACAACAACATGCCGGTACAGAATTTCTACCTGCGTGAAGTCATCAAGGACGGCGATGGAAACTGGACGACAAAGGTCGTGAAAACGGTCTTCGAAAACCATCAGGATCCATATGCTGGTGATTGTAAGCTGCAATAGGCTCCGCTACAAAAAACGAAACGAAGTGAAGAGAGCCTGCCCGGCTCTCTTCTGGCTTCTGGGGGAATTGGGGCCTTGGATTACACGCTGTTTTTCATTCAGACGCTGAACGGTCTGCAGCTCGGCGTCTTGTTGTTTTTGCTCGCCTCGGGCTTGACCCTCGTCTTCGGGATCATGGATTTCGTAAACCTCGCCCACGGCTCGCTTTACATGCTGGGCGCATTCATCTGTGCGAGCCTCACCTTCGCAACAGGCAATTTCTTTTTCGGCATTCTGCTCGCAATCCCAGTGGTGGCGCTCATCGGCTACGGCATTGAGCTCGGTCTCGCCCGCTGGCTTTATACGCGCGACCACCTTTCCCACGTCCTCGCCACCTTTGGCCTCATCCTGATTTTTGACACGCTGGTTCAGATCATCTGGGGGGAGAATGGCATCGCGGTGCCGCTTCCCGCCTGGCTTGACGGGCAGGTCGAAATCCTGCCGGGCGTGGTCTTCCCGATCTTCCGCCTTCTCATCATCGGGTCCGGTCTTGCGATTGCAGCCGGTCTCTTCTGGCTCGTGAATTACACCCGCATTGGCATGTTGATCCGCGCGGGCGCTTCAAACCGCACGATGGTTTCCGCCCTCGGCGTCGATATTCAGATGCTGTTCGGCCTCGTCTTCTCGCTCGGCGCCGTTCTCGCGGGCATTGCGGGCATGTTGATCTCGCCGATCACGGAAGCGGAAATCGGGATGGGCAACGGCATCATC
>JBCBTO010000047.1:0-9660 GCA_039818625.1 Pseudomonadota bacterium | reverse complement strand
CTGCAAAACGCAAGGGACGGGATACCGTTGTCTCACGTGAAAATTTTGGTGAAATCGGACGCGAAGCGGTGCGGGAGGCGAGTGTCCTGAGAGCCCTTGAAATGGCACTCAATCAGGCAACACCATAAACATGATCAGCCCGCTCTTCGAAAGCTGATGAAAACTTCCGGAAAGCGCGATCAAAGAATGCGCCAACGAGACGGGCGAAGGTTCTACTTTTGAACTCGTAATCAATGAAAAAGACGACATCGCAGCGGTCATCACCCGTGGGCACAAAGGTCCAGCGATTCTGCAATTCACTGATGGGCCCATCCAGATATTCCACGAAAATTTCCGACTTCGCACGATCCAAAATCACTTTTGTTGTGAAGGTTTCGCGCAGAAGCTTGTAGGCAACTGTCATGTCCGCAACCAGCACTTCGCGCCCGTCTTCAAGGGTCTTTCGCCCGCGCACGCGCAAAGCCTCGCAAAGCGGCACGAATTGCGGATATTTCTCAACATCCGCCACCAGTTCAAACATATCGTTGGCACTGTGTTTGACGGGGTGCTTGGTCTCAAACGATGGCATTACCCGAGACTTGCCCTTGCAGCTTTCAGCCGCGCAAAATCCTCGCCCGCATGGTGCGATGAACGGGTCAACGGGCTCGACGATACCATCAAAAACCCTTTGGTAAAGGCAATCGTTTCATAGGCTTTGAACTCCTCAGGGGTCACATATTGAATGAGTTCATGGTGCTTCGGGGTCGGTTGCAAATATTGCCCGATCGTCATGAAGTCCACATCGGCACTGCGCAAGTCATCCATGAGCTGCAAGACCTCGTTGCGTGTCTCGCCGAAGCCAACCATGATGCCGGACTTGGTGAAAATCTCAGGGTCAAGGTCTTTGACGCGCTGCAAGAGGCGCAAGGAATGGAAATAGCGCGCGCCGGGACGCACGGTCAGATATTTCGACGGCACTGTTTCCAGGTTGTGATTGAAGACATCCGGTTTTGCTTCAACGACAATCTCAAGCGCACCGTCTTTGCGCAGGAAATCAGGCGTCAAAACCTCAATCGTCGTTCCGGGGGAGCGCTCACGAATTGCCAGAATGACATCGGCGAAATGTTGCGCACCACCGTCATTGAGATCATCGCGGTCCACCGATGTAATAACAACATGCTCCAGGCCGAGTTTTTGAACCGCAAGCGCCACATTGTCGGGCTCGCTCGGATCGAGCGCATCGGGCATGCCCGTCCGCACGTTGCAAAAGGCGCAGGCGCGGGTACAGATTTCGCCCATGATCATCATGGTGGCGTGTTTTTTCTCCCAGCATTCGCCAATGTTTGGACAACCCGCTTCCTCGCACACGGTGACGAGATTGTTCTCTTTGACAATCTGCCGGGTCGCTTCATAGGCTTTCGAACCTGGCGCTTTCACCCGTATCCAATCCGGCTTTTTCACACGCGCATGGGCCGGACGGTTCGCCTTCTCCGGATGGCGCACCAGGTCTTTGGGTCGCGTCGTCGTGTCGAGAACTGTTGCCATCGTTTCCCTTTCCACACGGGCCTTTCTGCACGATTAAGTGGTCTCGCATAACCAAAATTCAACGCGGCACCTTGGCCGCGTCCTGAGACCGTGATGTTTTCAGATTGGCCGCGACAGTGCAGCGACCTATCCGTATTTCACTTTCCGATACACAAAGATTAGCAGCATGGCCCCAAGTGTTGCGACGATCAGATTGTTAAGGATGCCTGGGAAGATGGAAATTCCAAGAAGCCCGACAATCCACCACCCAACGATTGATCCGATACAACCGAACAGGATGTTCGTCAGCAAAGAGTGGTTTCCCTTCATCACCTGTTCTGCGATCCAGCCGGCAATGCCGCCAATGATAAGCGAAAAGATAATTCCTGACCCTGGCACACCAAATGCCCCGAAAGCTTCCATGATTTTCATCCCCGAACTGCAGATTGCTTCAAGCTGTGTTCGACCATTTTATCACGTATGGATGACCTTTCCATAGGCGTCGAGCACGCTCTCATGCATCATTTCTGACAATGTCGGATGCGGGAAGACCGTGTGCATCAAGTCTTCTTCTGTCGTCTCCAAAGTCATGGCGATCACGTAGCCCTGAATGAGTTCGGTCACTTCCGCACCGACCATATGGGCGCCGAGAAGTTGACCTGTCTTTGCGTCAAAGATCGTCTTGATGAGACCATCCGGCTCGCCGAGTGCGATGGCTTTGCCGTTTCCAATAAACGGAAAGCGCCCCACCTTGACCTCGTGACCGGCTTCTTTCGCCTTCGCCTCAGTCAGACCGACGCTCGCGACCTGCGGATGACAATAGGTGCAGCCGGGGATTTTGGCCTTGTCCATCGGATGGGCGTCGAGACCCGCAATTTTCTCAACGCAAATGACGCCCTCGTGCTCCGCCTTGTGGGCGAGCATGGGCGGCCCTGCCACATCCCCGATGGCGTAAATGCCCGGCACATTCGTATTGCCATAGCCGTCGATGACGACGCAGCCGCGATCCGTTTTGACGCCCAGTTTTTCAAGCCCGAGCCCCTCGATATTGCCCTGCACGCCAACGGCCGAAATGAGCTTCTCCGCCGTCATCGGCGTCACTTTGCCGGATTTGTCTTCGACATGGGCCGTGATTTCACCTTTGCCCTTCTCGACCTTGGTCACCTTCGCTTCGGTCAAGATTTTCATGCCTTGTTTCTCGAACTGCTTGCGGGCAATCGCGGATATCTCCGCATCTTCGACCGGCATGACCTGCGGCATCAATTCGACCACGGTCACATCCGCGCCCATGGTTTTATAGAAGCTCGCAAACTCGATGCCGATGGCACCTGACCCCATGACGATGAGCGACTTTGGCATTTCCTTCGGCACCATTGCCTCGAAATAGGTCCAAATCAGATCTTGATCCGGCTCAATACCCGGCAGTGCCCGAGGCCGCGCGCCCGTCGAGATGATGATATGCTTGGCGCTATAGGTGCCCTCACCCTTCGTGCCTTTCGGTGCGGGATGCTGCGGCTCAACGGCTTTCTTCTTAGGAGCCGTGACCTTCACCTCGCCGGGCTTGGTGATCTCCGCTTCACCCCAGATCACATCGACTTTGTTTTTCTTCAGAAGAAAGCCAACACCGCCATTGAGCTGACCTGAAACGCCACGTGAGCGCCCCACGACCTGACTCATGTCAAAGCCGAACTTGTCCGCAGTCAGACCGTAGTCCTTGGCGTTGTGCATATAGTGGAAAATCTCCGCCGACCTCAAAAGGGCCTTCGTCGGAATACAACCCCAGTTGAGGCAAATGCCGCCGAGATGCTCGCGCTCCACAACCGCTGTTTTCATGCCAAGTTGGGCTGCACGGATTGCGGCAACATAACCGCCCGGTCCGCCGCCAATGATGATGATGTCATAGTCTGCCATGGGTACGCTCCTAAAGCGATAAAATGGTTCGGACAGGATCGATCAGTGCTTTTCCAAGGGCGACCGTATCATCAGCACTCAGATGAATGCCGTCGATGGGCGTGCCACTCGCAACTGTCGCCGCGTTGAAGAAATGAGCTGCTTCCTCACGCGCCAGTTGCTCGTAAAGCGGCGCGAGTTGATCGAAGATCTCGTGGGTGTTTCCAAAGATGTTCCCGTAGTAAGGGTCATCCGTTTTAACAATGCGCGGCGGCGCGATGACGAGCACCTCGGGCACCGGCATGCCCGGCTCCGTCTGATATGTCTTCACGGTCTGAACGAGCCGCCGCATACCGCGCGCAACATTCAAGGGCGACATCCCATAATTTGAATGAAAGTCGTTGGAGCCAAGCGCCAGAATGACGAGGTCAAGCGGTGCGTGCACTTCCAGCAAGACGGGCAGGACACTCGTACCAGCGCGATAATCCCGAAACGGATTTTCATGGACAGTGGTGCGGGCATTCAGCCCATTTTCAAGAACCTCGACGCGACCATCGAAACCAGCCTCAAGCACCTTCGGCCAGCGCACATCACGCGGATACCGTTCCCGCGTGCCGGGCACAAACCCCCAAGTTAAGCTGTCACCAAAGGCGAGGATGGTTTTCATGAGCCCCGGGACCGCGCTAGACGAGCATGCTCATCGGGTTCTGGATGAAACCTTTGAAAGCGCTTGCAAGCTGCGCCCCGACAGCACCGTCAATAACCCGGTGGTCGAAGGCGAAGGTCGCCGTCATCATGGTAGCAACGGCCAGTTCACCCTCTTTCACCACCGGACGCTGCACACCCTCACCGATTGAGACGATGGATGCGTGGGGCGGATTGATGATCGAGGTGAACTCCTTCACGCCGAACATGCCGAGATTTGAGACGGCCGTCGTACCGCCTTGATACTCCGTCGGCGCAAGTTTCTTCGATTTCGCACGTCCGGCAAGGTCTTTCACCTCGTTGGAAATGGTCGACAAAGTCTTGGTTTCAGCTTTGCGCACAATCGGTGTGATCAACCCGCCTTCAATCGCAACGGCAACGCCGACATCGGCATGTTTGTGGACCACCATACCGCTCGTCGTCCAAGACGCGTTGGTCTCCGGCACGGCCTTGAGCGCGAGCGCCATCGCTTTGATGACGAAATCATTCACCGACACTTTGTAGGCAGGTTTTTCGTCAACAACGGGCGCTGCGCCATTAATGTCCTTGCGCAAGGCAAGAAGCGCATCAAGTTCACAATCGACTGTGACGAAATAGCTTGGAATTGTCTGCGACGATTCCGTCAACCGCGCGGCAATCGTCTTGCGCATGCCGTCGTGGGGGACGATGTCGTAAGAGCCTTCATCGAAAAGCTTCAGCACCGTTTCATCCGACATGCCAACGGGGGCTTGCGCAGGCGCGGCTGCGGGCACCGTTTTTTCAGGCGTCGCGGCATCCGCTTTGCCCGTTCCGCTCGCAAGGGCGGCATCCACGTCCCGCTTGACCACGCGACCATGGGGACCGGTGCCTGCGATCTTCGCGATGTCCAGACCTTCCTGGCTCGCAATACGCCGGGCGAGCGGTGAAGAGAAAACGCGTTTTCCATCTGCAACAGGTGCCGCTGGCGCCGGTGCCGGAGAAGCCGCAGCCACCGGTGCATCCGGTGTTTCGACAGATGGGGTTGCTGGCGCGGGACTTGGCGTCGCTTGCGATGCGCTGATCGCGCCCACGTCCTCGCCGTCTTCCAGAAGAACGGCAATCACTGCGTTCACCTTCACCCCTTCCGATCCTTCATCCACCACGATCTTGCCAATCGTCCCCTCGTCGACGGCTTCGACCTCCATGGTCGCCTTGTCCGTCTCGATCTCGGCAATCACATCGCCGGATGAAACACTGTCGCCTTCCTTCACGAGCCATTTGGCGAGGTTCCCCTCCTCCATCGTGGGCGAAAGCGCGGGCATCAAGATATCAATCGGCATGGTTTTACTCCCAGTCCCGGCCATTCAGCGTGGCGGCGGTTAAGCGAATTTTCCCATCATCGGCGGGAATGCGGTTCGCTGCATGTTGGATGAATGTTTGTAACTCGACGGCCTTGGACACGGCACCCTCCGGATCAAGGGGCTTGCGAACATGCTCTTCGAGCGCCTGTTTCGTGATCTCGACGACAAGACCGGGGCTGCGACCGATCCGCGATGCGGTATCAAACTGAACACCATCGTTCATTTTGTCATATCGGACCGATTTGACGTCGAGCTTGATCATCTGGCCGCCCCTGAACCCGCCCTACGCCATGTAGGTGACGGCTTTGACGGCATCGACCACCTCTTCCGTCGTCACCAGCGCGAGTTTTTCAAGGTTGGCCGCATAAGGCATCGGCACATCCTTGCCACAAAGGGTGATGACGGGCGCGTCGAGATAGTCAAAAGCCTGCTGCATGATCTGGCTTGAAATATAAGAGCCGACGGAAGACTGCGGGAAGCCCTCTTCCACCGTCACGCAACGTCCGGTTTTTTGGACGGAAGCGATCACTGTAGGAAGATCCATGGGCCTGATCGTTCTCAGGTCGATCACTTCGACGCTCACGCCGACGCCCGCCATGATGTCGGCGGCTTCAATCGCGTATTTCATACCGATCCCGAAGGAGACAATCGTCACATCACTGCCCGCGCGTTCAATACGCGCCTTGCCAATCGGCAAAACGAAGTCATTAATTTTCGGCACATCAAAGGTCTGGCCGTAAAGGATCTCGTTTTCGAGGAAAATGACCGGGTTTGGATCACGGATAGCGGCCTTAAGAAGCCCCTTCGCATCGGCCGCATTGTAGGGCATGACGACTTTCAAACCCGGAATGTGGCTGTACCACGCGGCATAATCCTGACTGTGCTGAGCGGCAACGCGCGATGCTGCGCCGTTCGGTCCACGGAACACGATGGGACAGCCCATCTGGCCGCCAGACATATAAAGCGTTTTCGCTGCTGAATTGATGATCTGGTCGATCGCCTGCATGGCGAAGTTGAAAGTCATGAATTCGACAACCGGCTTGAGGCCCGCGAAGGCAGCCCCAACCCCAAGGCCTGTAAACCCGTGCTCGGTAATCGGCGTGTCAATCACCCGGCGTGCCGTAAACTCGTCGAGCAAGCCTTGAGTGATCTTGTAAGCGCCTTGATATTCGGCGACTTCCTCGCCCATGACGAAGACGTCGTCATCGCCACGCATTTCTTCAGCCATGGCGTCACGAAGCGCTTCGCGTACGGTTGTCGGAACCATTTCCGTGCCAGCCGGAATGTCGGGATCATTTTGTGGCTCAGATGCAATCGGTGCCGCTGCGACCGGCGCAGGTGCTTCTGCCGCAGGTGCTTCTGGGGCGGCACCATTTTGCGCTGAAGGCGCAGGCGCGCTTGAGACTTCGACGGAGCTCGCATCCTCGCCTTCTTCGACAAGAATTGCGATCGGTGTGTTGACCTTGACGGCTTCCGTTCCTTCACTCACAAGGATTTTTCCAAGCGTTCCCTCGTCAACCGCTTCGACTTCCATGGTCGCTTTGTCGGTCTCGATCTCCGCGATCACATCACCAGCTGTGACATTATCACCTTCCGCCTTAAGCCACTTTGCAAGGGTTCCCTCTTCCATGGTGGGCGAAAGAGCAGGCATGAGAATTTCTGTCGGCATCTTGTCGTCCCCTTAAAGAAGAATGTCGGTGTAGAGTTCAGACACGGGCGGCTCCGGATCGTTCGTCGCGAAATCGGAGGCATCATTCACGACCGCCCGGACGTCCTTATCAATCGCTTTCAATGAGTCCTCATCCGCCCATTTCTTGTCGATCAAACGGGCTTTGACCTGTTCGATCGGATCGTGATCGGAGCGCATTTTTTGCACTTCATCTTTGGTGCGATACTTCGCTGGGTCTGACATGGAGTGACCACGATAGCGATATGTGCTCATCTCCAGGATCATCGGACCTTTGCCAGTACGGCAGTGCTCGACGGCTTCCTGACCCGCCGCGTAAACCGCTCTGACATCCATGCCGTCGACTTTCACACCCGGAATGTCGAAGGACGCACCGCGTTGGGCAAACTCGGTCTGAGCCGACGCACGTGAGACAGCCGTTCCCATGGCGTATTGATTGTTCTCAATGATGAAAATCACAGGCAGCTTCCAAAGCGACGCCATGTTGAAGCTCTCGTAGACCTGTCCCTGGTTGGCCGCACCGTCGCCGAAATAGGTGAGCGACACGAGATCGTTGCCGCGATACTGGTTGGCAAAAGCAAGCCCCGCGCCAATCGGCACCTGCGCGCCGACAATACCGTGCCCACCGAAGAACTGTTTCTCCCGCGAGAACATATGCATCGACCCGCCCTTGCCCTTGGACAATCCGCCCATACGACCGGTAAGCTCCGCCATCACGCCCTTGGGATCCATACCGCATGCGAGCATGTGGCCGTGGTCGCGATATCCGGTCAGGACTTGATCCTCACCTTCCCGAATGCACATCTGCATGCCGACGACTACTGCTTCCTGTCCGATATAAAGGTGGCAAAAGCCGCCGATGAGACCCATCCCGTAAAGCTGGCCCGCCTTTTCCTCAAAGCGCCGAATGAGAAGCATTTCCCGGTAGGCCTGAAGTTCTTGCTCTTTCGAAAAGTCAGCGACACCAGGCGCCGAATTCGTTTTAGAGCGGCTCGTCGTCTTCTTCGCCGCAGTTGCCATGAAATCCCTCACAAAACCGGTTGTCACCACTGGTATGCGGGAAATGTTAGCAAAAACGACGCAGTCGGGGAACACGCGTAAAAACGCGTGCGATCAATTCTAAGCAGCTGAGAAGGTTATAATTTCTATATATTAACTTATTTTTAGTTATTATTACAAAATAACTGAAAATGAGTTATTCATCGCGGATGAGAATTATTAGGTCATTCGGGTGGGTCACATTCAACTTCGCGCGCGCAAATTCGTCGACCACTTCTCGTGCCAGACTGCCCGGTCGAAGAAGTGCAACGCGCAGCTCCAATGCTTCGCGTTCGGCACGAACCTTTGCGAGTTCAGCCTCAAGCTGATCGACATTGGATCTAATGGCATGGAAGGCGATGAGACCGTAAGAACCATGGAAGGTATGAAAGCCGAAATAGCCGAGAAACGCAAAAGCAAAAACGGGTAGGATAAAACGGCTGAGAAAGGAATTCTTGCGCTGACGCGTGGCCATATCAGTCACCGAAAACATTACACTATGCGGTTGCGCCACAATGGGCGATCAGGCTTAACAAAGCGTTTCGTACGCATGTAAAAAAGGCCGTGCCTGACGATCAGCACGACCTTTTTTCATGACTGAAGTTGTCGTGTCGGCTATCCGATTTTAAGTGCGCTTTTGCCAGGATAGACGGCCTGCGGGCCAAGCTCTTCTTCGATGCGGATGAGTTGATTATATTTTGCCATGCGATCAGATCTTGCGAGCGATCCCGTCTTGATTTGCCCGCAGTTAGTCGCCACGGCGAGATCGGAGATGGTCGTATCTTCCGTTTCGCCGGACCGGTGGGACATCACCGCCGTAAAGCCAGCCCTGTGGGCCGTATCCACCGCGTCGAGGGTTTCCGACAACGAACCTATCTGGTTTACCTTGACCAGAATGGAGTTTCCGCAGCCTTTCTCGATTCCTTCTCGCAGGCGTTTTGAATTGGTCACGAAAAGATCGTCGCCGACCAATTGACATTTTCCGCCGATCAGATCGGTCAGGGTTTTCCATCCCTCCCAATCATCTTCTGCCATGCCATCTTCAATGGAAACAATCGGGTACTTGGAGACGAGGTCGGCGAGATAGTCAGCCATCTCGCCCGATGACAGGGTTTTGCCCTCGCCTTTGAGATTGTATGTCCCCCCTTCGTAAAACTCGGTCGACGCGCAATCGAGGGCGAGGCATATATCTTCTGCGGGCTTATACCCGGCGGCTTCAATCGAGGTCATGATGAAGTCGAGCGCCTCAACTGTCGAGCCGATATTGGGTGCAAAACCGCCCTCATCGCCCACATTGGTGTTGTGACCCGCCGCTGAGAGGCCTTTCTTCAATGTGTGGAACACCTCGCTGCCCATGCGCACAGCGTCGGCTATGGACTCCGCACCGACCGGCATGATCATGAATTCCTGAACGTCAATTGGATTGTCGGCGTGCTCGCCACCGTTGATGATGTTCATCATCGGTACCGGCAGAACATGCGCTTGCGTTCCGCCGATATAGCGATAAAGCGGCAGAGC
>JBCBTO010000046.1:0-9931 GCA_039818625.1 Pseudomonadota bacterium | reverse complement strand
CCCCGCTCAAGGCGCGCGCCGTTGGCTCTTATGCGCGCGGCTGCCTTGCGGGCGGTACCAACATTGAGATCGACGGCTTTGAAAATGCGCAATTTCTGGTACGCTCATATCCGAAGCGTAAAAACTGCGGGGAACCAATGACAGGCCAAACGCGGACAAAGGGGTTCAGAAAAAACCTTCTTGCTATCATGGTTGCAGCGATTGCACCGCTTTCCGCGCTCGCCCCACTTCCCGCACTCGCTCAGGATGGAACACCGGCAAAACGCCTGTTTGGTTTTAAATCGACCCCCGCCCCGCTCAAGGCGCGCGCCGTTGGCTCTTATGCGCGCGGCTGCCTTGCGGGCGGTACCAACATTGAGATCGACGGCCCTGCCTGGCAGGTCATGCGCCTTTCCAGAAATCGCAACTGGGGCCACCCGTCACTCATCCGCTATGTCGAACGGCTTGCGAAAGACGCAAGACGCGCGGGCGACTGGAACGGTCTTCTGGTCGGCGACCTGTCACAGCCGCGCGGTGGGCCGATGCTGACCGGCCACGCCTCCCACCAAATCGGGCTTGATGCCGACATCTGGTTGAATGAGATGCCGAACCGGCGGCTTTCCAGAAAGGAACGCGAACAGCGCAGCGCCGTCTCCACCGTCAATTTCAACAAAAAGGAAGTGAACCGCAAGGTCTGGACGGACAAACACGTGCGCCTCATCAAGCGGGCCGCGTCTTACGGGGATGTGGCGCGGATTTTCGTCAATCCCATCATCAAGAAAGAGCTTTGCCGTGTGGCGGGTGAGGACCGCAGCTGGCTGCGAAAGGTTCGCCCCTGGGCGGGCCACCATTTCCATATGCATGTACGCCTGAAGTGCCCGCGTGGCTCCAGCGGATGTAAAAACCAGGCCCGACCGGCCTCCGGCGACGGATGCGGCGCAGACTTGGCGCGCTGGTTCGCTCCTCCGCCCAAAACAACCAAAACCCGGAAACCACGCCCGCCTTTGACCCTTGCAAGCCTGCCAAACTACTGCGCCACCGTGCTCGGTGAAGGCAGCATCAAACGGTCATCATTCCCACCAGCCAAAACGCCCCTGCCGCCTGTCAAACCACGCGGCTAAACCGATGCTTCAAGGCCGGTAGGACATGAAACGCCGGTCCCACCAAGGCCGCAGTAACCGCTCGGGTTCTTAGCGAGATATTGCTGATGATACTCTTCCGCGTAATAAAACGGCGTTGCGGACCGAATCTCCGTCGTGATCTTGCCGAAGCCCTTTTTTATCAAAGCCTCCTCATAAGACGCCTTGACGTCTTCCGCCACCTCGCGCTGCGCATCATCAGAATAATAAACCCCGGATCGATATTGCGTGCCGACATCATTGCCCTGCCGCATGCCCTGCGTCGGGTCATGCGCTTCAAAGAAGGTCGACAAGATATGCTTCAATGAGACGATTGCGGGGTCGAAAACCACGAGCACCACCTCGTTGTGGCCCGTCTGACCACTGCAGACTTCCTGATAAGTTGCATTTTCCGTATGCCCGGCGGAATAGCCGACAGCGGTGACGTAAACACCGTCGAGTTGCCAGAAGATGCGCTCCGCTCCCCAGAAACAGCCGAGCCCCAAGATGATCGTCTCAAGATGGTCGGGAAACGGTCCTTTAAGCGGCTTGCCGTTAACGAAATGATGCTGGGCGGTTTCAATTTCTTCCGCGCGCCCAGGCAAGGCCTCCTGCTTGCTTGGAACGGAAATCTTGTTCTTCAAAATGTTGAAAAGAAACACGCGAAAACTCCCTTTTGCGCTCAAGCTCTACGCATAATATGGGCGCAAGTCTCTCACGTGGCAAATGTGCGCTTTTGTTTCTTCCTGCGACCCAGAAGACAGAAAAACAATCCGAGCACGCCGAGAACGGCGAACGTCGGCTGAAGCAAAATCCACAAACCGATGGTGTCCCACGCCCATACAAGACCGAGATGCTCCTGAATGGCGAACTGAACCTGATTGAGCGTCGTCGGCGAAATATCGGTCCAGCTGCGTCCGGCTGACATAAAGCGCGTTTCGCCCGTGGCCAGAATGGCGACGCCATCGAGAATGAGCGCAACAAAAGCGAGGAGCAAAAGGCCGTAACCGACAAAGCGAAAGAGAGCACGGAACATGGCGAATTGGCTGTGGTTTCAGGTGCTTCTTACATAAAGGGTTGAGCTTTGGTTGCAAACACTCAGAATCACATCTCACGGTCTTGCACTATAAAAATGCGTGAAGACAGGATCGCGCTTGCCAAGGGCGAGCGTGTGAGTATAGTGGCGCGCCAGAGGTCAGATCGACATTCTTCAAAGAGTTGAAATGCCGATGTTAAAGAGAGGCGTGCGCTTCTCGTCGACCCGCTCGGATCGTTCCAACCGAGTGAATTAAAGGACAGGTGGCCGAGTGGTCGAAGGCGCACGCCTGGAACGCGTGTAGGCGGGCAACCGTCTCCAGGGTTCGAATCCCTGTCTGTCCGCCATTAAATTCATTTAAGATATTGATTTAAAAACGAATATTTTTATATTATCAGACTTTCTCATTCCCCTTTTCATTACGTCAATCATACGTGGTACTGCGTGTGATCCTCCCCCACTGAAGTGGTCCTCCGCTATGATTAGTAAAACGGAGGACCACTTCAGTGGGGGAGGATCAAGGCCGGATATTCAGAACCATGTCAGTTCAACTTCAACCCAAAATTATATCCTGGATACTCACATTTGAACACAAATGATGGGGATAGCGCCATTTCCCGTTTTCGGTCTTTTCGAACGTGGATATTCAGGCCCAATTGATTTACTGTTTCAATGATTTTCAACATCGCTTTCTGCAAAATAACATATGATAGCCGGTGCTATTTACGTCCAAGATTTCTTAACCGAGCGACAGTCGACAGCGCTGCTCGACCAGATCGATAAGGGCAGTTGGCTCGCAGATTTGAAGCGTCGAGTTCAACATTTTGGGTACCGGTATGATTACAGGACAAGGTATGTTGGACCTGATGATTATCTGGGACCATTGCCTGCTTGGACCGAACACACAGCGAAGCGCCTTGTCGCAGATGGACATTTCAAGGCAAAACCTGATCAGATGATCGTCAACGAATACATGCCGGGTCAGGGGATCGCCCCTCACATCGATTGCGTTCCCTGTTTTGGCGACGCTATCGCTTCTGTGTCTATCGGCTCTGGGTGCCAGATGGTTTTGCAAAACCTTCAGGTGGGCGAGAAAATTGATCTCCATCTTGAGCCAAACTCACTGTTGGTTTTGTCGAGCGAAGCACGTTATCGCTGGCTACATGGCATCCCGCCAAGAAAGACAGATTTAGTCGGTGGTGTCCGCATCGCGCGGAAAAGACGCTTGTCGCTCACTTTCAGAACAGTTCAGTTATAGGGGTGACATGTAAAACTCGGACAAAAAGATATTCCCGAGTTCGATAGGATCACTCAGAACTATCCTCAGGCAAATCAGGCAGCGATCTCAAAATCGCTTCCCAATCACCCAAATCCTTGAAAACATCATCCAAAAGGTCCGGATCGGCTCCCAACAGGTCCGCCATTTCCTTTTCATCATCGGAAGCGGCTTCTGAGGTGCGTTGGGGGCCAGGCACAAAAGCCCGCCCCCCAACATCTTGTTTAAATGAAGCTGAAATCGTCAGCTGTCAGATCGTCCGCATCGTCACCACGCACCTCGGCAACGAGATCGCCGTCGATGGAAACCAAAGCACGCTGACCCCTTACATTGATATCGAGGTCATCAAAGCCGACACCGAAACCGATGAGTTCGATCATGTCATTCTCCGAGAAATCCCGGATACGGTCGAACTCAGTCTCCCCGATCGTGAAGATAAACGTGTCAGGACCATTGCCACCGGTGAGCACGTCAAAACCATTCCCTCCGGATATCTCGTCCCTGCCATCGCCGCCGACAATGCGGTCATTGCCGTCGTCGCCGGAGAGAATGTCAGCGCCATTTCCGCCATTGATGCGATCATTGCCCGTTCCGCCATTGACAGTGTCAGCACCATTGTCGCCGAACAAGCGGTCATTGCCTGAACCACCATCAATGATATCCGCGCCATTGCCACCTTTCGCGACATCGGCTCCGGAACCTCCGTCAATCATGTCGTTGCCATTTCCGCCTTGCAAACGGTCTTTGTTGGCCCCGCCATCGATGATGTCATCGCCATTGCCGCCGTAAGCGCGGTCATTGCCATCGCCACCATCGATCTCATCATTTCCGTTGTCCCCACTCAAAATGTCATTGCCTGACCCGCCGTTAAGGCCGTCATCGCCGTTGCCACCGTTGAGCCGGTCCCGCCCTTCATCACCGAAGAGATCATCATCACCGCCATTTCCGTTAAGGCGGTCATTCCCCTCAAAACCGATGATGAGATCACGGCCATTGTCGCCATCAATGCGATCATTGCGTTCTGTTCCACCAATGCGTTCTGATGCGAGGAGCGCGTCACGCTGCACGTGTTCCACACCACCGGACCGCATGATCACATCGGAAAACTGGGTGTTTTCGATGATCTCCAGGATGGCGGGATCGTATTCGCGATTCTTGTAGAAAAACTCGTCCCCATCCCGCGCGCGGCTGAACTGATCGAGCAAGATCGCCTGGAATGTCACACCAATCGTAACGTCATCGCTGGCATAGTCTTCCGCGATACCGCCGACCCAAAGATCAACCTTGTCGACCGTTCCGTAAACGTCTGCAAGCGCCTGTTGGAGTGCGACATCTGAGGTGATGATGGAAAAGTCCGTGGATCCGATGAAATCGACTGGATCAATGTCACCCACGACCTCAGCTCTCACGTTGATATACGTGTCTGTGCCGTGATCGCGACCGCGCAGGATGTTGCGTTCCGGCAGCGAAAAACCCGTGAGACCACCATCGGGCGTGAACAGGAAGAGGTTCAGACCATCGACCACCTTCGCGTCGATTTTCTGAGAACGCTCTTCAAGAACACCGCGCAGGACATTGCCAACACCACCGTTTTCAATCGGCGTCTGGTTGTCGAAAACCTGAAGGAGTTCGAGTTCACCATCGACGAGAATGTCGCTTTCCATCCGCGTGAACGGATCGACCACTGTGGCGGAAAACTGAGCATCATCCCCGTCTTCTTCGATAAAGGTGAGCTGATTGGGAATTGATGTATGGCCGAAACGGAAGGCCGCCGTCGAAAACTCGTTTGAAACCTGCGTATCGACGGTCTCATCAAACCCGTCATAGGGCTGAAGCGTATCGCCGAGCAGGATCGGCAGAAACTCTTCGTACGTAACCTTTTGAACCAACGCCTCGACAACCGCACGGGCGTTTTGGAAAATTTCCTCATCGGTCCATGTGGGATTGTCCGCGGCGAACTTGTCAGCCCAGTAGTTGTGCTCATTCACCCAGACCGTATGAATGGATGACAAACCGGGGTTTTCGGCCTGCCGGCGATCGCCCGCGATGAACGCCTCATTGTCCGTCTCGCCGAAAACATCCTCACCCGTTGGCAGAAGGTCGACGCCGTCCACACCCGGCCCGGACGTCTTCAGTCGACCACCGGAAAGCTCACGCAGCTCTTCCTGAAACTCGATGCTGGACCCGTAAACATTGGACGCATCAATCGCAGACGTAATGAAGTTCTCCTGCTGCCGCACACCGTCATCATCATTGATGAACTCCGAACGTGTGACGCTGAGCGGCCCGGCGTCCTTCAAAAGCTCAGCCTCAGGCCCTTCCTGCTCAAGGGTGAGATCGAGATCATGATCAAGAAACTGCCCCCAGAAAATCCAAAGTGCGGACAGATCGAATGGGTTTTCAATGCTGACATCACCCTGGGTGAAGACCTGAAAGGCAACCTGTTCAGCATCGACGTCTGACTCCCGTGGCGCGTTGAGGCCATCCCCATATACGGGATCACTCAAGCGCAGCAATGGAGCTACAACATCTTCGTCGGTTTCTGGAATCTCACGAAAGCCATCTACAATAGCGTCGGTCATAACGTATCCTCAAAATGTGCCTGTCGCCCGCTTCGGAGCGAGGCGTTAAAGAAATGGGCCCGGCGTGGGCAAAGGACTGAGATCACTAAAATCTAACAATATGATCACAGATTTGTGATCATTGAACTAACCTTGCGTTACCGCAACCAAAATCTGGCAGCGATAGTATTTTTGCTTATCTTTGGAGGAAAAAGACCTGCTCCCAAAGACCACAAACATAAGCCTATCTACGGACCGAATGGCCGCGCATGATCGTCGATCAACACGGCAACATGCAGCTGCAAAAGCAGTGTCGAGCCTGATCGGCGCATTTCGCGATTCCACCATCAGCTCACGGAATTGAGACGCAGGAAAATGGGCTCAGGGCAGGAAGAGATCTACGGTCTCAAAAGTTCGCACGTCGATCAGCCCTTTATCTGAAATCCTGAGTTCCGGGATGACGACAAGGGCAAGCAGCGAGTGCTGCATGAAAGCGTTGTTCAAATGGCAGCCGCACTCAGCCATTGCAGCCACCAGGCGTGCCGCCTTTTGGGCAACGACCTCCGCACGGGCGTCGGACATGAGACCGGCGATTGGCAACTCCACAAGAGCAAGCTCTTCGCTATCCGCGAAGACGCAGACACCGCCACCAACCTCGCCAAGACGATTTGCAGCGCGTGCCATGTCAGATTTATCCGTGCCGACGACAATCATGTGATGGCTGTCATGGGCGACGGTGGAGGCGACAGCGCACGTTCGGTCATAGCCAAAACCCGAGACAAACCCATTGGTCACTGCGCCCATGCCGCGATGGCGTTCGACAAGCGCAATCTGACAAACGTCTTGTGTGAAGTCAGTCTCCACCAGACCGCTGTTGACGGGAAGATCGACTTCAAGCGCCCGCGTCGGAGCCTGATTTTCAACAACCCCGATCGCACGGACCCGAACCGTGGCAGCGTCGTTCGGAGCCTTGATGGCAAAATCGGTCGCCGACAAGGGCGTTCCAAGCTTCACGGTATCCTTCACGTGGTCTGGATAGCGCGCCGGTGGAATATCGGCGACGAGTTGCTCCCCTTCCGCAAGCACCTGCCCGCGCGCAATCACCCTCTCGATGGGAAAGGTAGTGATATCGGACGTGATGATGAGATCGGCACGCCGACCGGGGGCAATCGAGCCGAGCTCACGCGCAAGCCCGAAATGCTCAGCCGTGTTGATCGTTGCCATCTGAATCGCGACCAGCGGATCGCACCCTTCCGCAATGGCGTGGCGCACCACACGGTTCATGTGACCGTCTTCGACGAGTGTCCCGGAATGACAGTCGTCCGTGCATAAAATGAAGTTACGCGGGTCAAGTCCATCCTCGGTGACAGCCTTGATCTGGGCGGCAACATCATACCAGGCGGAGCCAAGCCGCAACATCGCCCGCATCCCCTGCCGCACGCGCGCAACTGCGTCTTGCCTCCGCGTGCCCTCGTGGTCATCCGCCGGTCCACCGGCAACATAACCGTGAAAGGCAAGCCCGAGGTCGGGTGATGCGTAGTGTCCACCGATCGTCTTGCCAGCCATCATCGCCGCGGCGATTTCCCCTGCCATTTTCGGATCATTCGCAGAAACACCGGGAAAATTCATCACTTCGCCAAGCCCGATAATGTTCGGCCACGTCATCGCCTCAGCGATATCGTCAACATCGAGATCAGCCCCCGCGCGCTCAAGACCCGGCGCGGACGGCACACAGCTTGGCATTTGCACGAAGACATTGACCGGCAAACCCATTGCCTCGTCATGCATAAGCCTGACACCCTCCATGCCGAGCACATTGGCAATCTCATGCGGATCGATGAACATCGACGTGGTGCCATGAGGAATGACGGCGCGGGCGAACTCGGTGACGGTCACCATCCCGCTTTCGACATGCATGTGCCCGTCGCAGAGACCGGGCACGAGAAACCGGTCATCGGCCTCGATGACCCTCGTCCCTTCGCCGATTGCATGAGACGCATCGGGCCCGACATAGGCGAACCGGCCTGCGATGATCGCAATATCGGTATTGGGGATGATTTCACGAGAATGCACATTCACCCATCGGCCACCGCGAACAACGAGATCAGCCGGGCGTCGGCCCATGGCCACATCGACGAGCACCGTTGACACGTCATGCCAGGGCTTTGGATTGTGTGAAACCATCATTCTCCCCTTCTCGCTCCGGGGTCAGCAACGTCCCATAAAATCTGGCACATCGACACCGTCGGGATGAACGCCAATCCGCTTGATTTCCCAATGTAGCCGGATGCCGGAATTTTCAAAGACCCGCGCGCGAACCGTCTCACCAAGGGTTTCGAGATCGGTAGCGGTCGCATTGCCCGTGTTGATCATGAAATTGCAATGCATCTCACTCATCTGGGCACCACCGACCAAGAGCCCGCGACATCCGGCAGCATCCACCTCGCGCCAGGCGCTGGAGCCTTCCGGGTTTTTGAACGTCGACCCGCCGGTCTTCTCCCGGATTGGCTGCACCGTCTCCCGGTGATGCTGCACGGCATCCATCTGCTCCTGGATCGACACGTGTTCACCGGAAGTGCCTTGGAAAACGGCTTCAGTGAAAATGAAATCATCCGGCGCAAACGAAGATCGATAGGCGTAGCCCATGTCGGCATGGCTCAGGACGTGCCGCTCGCCTTGCCGGTCGAGTGCGACGACCTCGACAACACGGTCCGTCGTCTCCGTGCCATTGGCACCCGCATTCATGCGCAGCGCGCCGCCAATGCCACCCGGAATGCCGTGATAAAATGCGAACCCATCGAGATCGTTTTCAAGGGCGAAGGCTGCGATCCGTTTATCCGGCACCGCCGCCCCCGCACGAATGCGTCCATCGCCATCAAGCGCGACGGAGCTAAAGCCCTTGGCAGAGAGGCGGATCACAACGCCCGGAATGCCCCCGTCCCGCACCAGAAGATTGGAGCCAATGCCAACGACAAGGACGGGGATTTCCTTCGGCAAATGCGACAGGAAATACGCAAGGTCCTCTTCATCTGCCGGTTGAAACATAAGCTGCGCCGGTCCGCCGACACGAAACCATGTCACCTTGCTCATATCGGCATTTGGCGTGAGCCGCCCCCGGACATCCGATATCCAAGGTGCAAAATCGGGCAGAAGGTCCTGAAACGCCATCTTATGCGCCAGCGCCTTCAAGCCGCGCCAGTTCATCGGGACGCGCATACGCCCACTGCGTGATGTTCCCAGCCCCGAGACACATGACATAGTCGCCCTCCCCGACCTCACCGCTGACGATGTTGGCAAGATCGGACGGGCCTTCAGTTACGAGCACATTGCGGTGGCCGCGCGTTCTGAGGCCCGCAGCAAGGCTGTCGCGGTCATAGCCCTCAATGGGGTGTTCTCCGGCCTCATAGACCGGCGCGACAATGACTGTGTCCGCATCATTGAAACAGGTGCAGAAGTCATCGAACAGACTTTGAAGCCGCGTGTATCGGTGCGGTTGCACGACGGCAATCACCTTGCCATCAGCCGCCGCCCGCGCGGCCCGCAACACACTCGCGATCTCGACTGGATGATGGCCATAGTCGTCGAAGATATCGACGCCATTCCATGAACCCGTGTGTGTAAACCGCCGCTTGACGCCGGAAAACGCCGCGAGACCTGCGCGAATTTGTTCAGATGACACCCCGAGAGAATGCGCAACAGCAATTGCCGCGGTCGCATTAGAGACGTTGTGATGGCCCGGCATCGGCAGAACAAGATCATCGATCTCTTCCGCCTCACCCGTCCGCCGGTTCTGGACAACCGCTTTGAAATGCGTCTTGCCGCCAACCGTCTCCATGTCGACAAAACGCACATCAGCCTGCGGGTTCTCACCATAGGTGATAATCCGCCGATCAACGATCTGCCCGACCATCTGCTGGACCTCGGGGTGGTCAATGCACATCACCGCGTAGCCGTAAAACGG
>JBCBTO010000045.1:0-10321 GCA_039818625.1 Pseudomonadota bacterium | reverse complement strand
GAGCGCCGCCTTTGCTCGCTCGCCGCCTTTGCCTCGCGCGACCACTGTTATGTCGGTGCGCTTCAGAGCCTGTCTGAGGTGGTTTGCGGTTTGGGCGGGATAAGCGTTTTCCGGTGCCCCCGCGCCGACGCCGGAGGTTGAGGAGGAGCCGATGATCAAGAGGGTCCGCGGTGTTCCTTCGCTCTGTAGGGTGATCGCAGGCACTGCCTCATGAAGCACGCCGCATTCGAGTTTTTTCAAGAGGGTGTCCGCGTGCGACACGTGCGGGCAACACAAAAGCAGGAAAACAATTGTCAGAATGCGCATTTCGAAAGTCCGAGCCCCAGGCGTCCTTTCCCATACAGTGCCCGGCGGATCTTTGAAAATCAGGCTTTGGTGAAAATAACGCTCAAATTGTTGGCGGGCATCTGAATGACCTGAGGGCCGTTGAAGCCTGCGTCATGGGCATGTGTTGTTACATCATCGAGATGGCGCAACCCCTGAACTGGGTTTTGTGTCCTTAGATACGCGTCAAATGCGCAGTTGCTTTCAACTGTTGCGATGTCACTGCGGTGAAACGGTCCGTAAAAGAAAAGGGGTGCACCTGCCGGCAAAACCCTCGCCGCTTCCTTGAGTAGCGCCAGCGTAGCGGCCCAAGGCGCGATGTGAATGACGTTGATGGCAATCATTGCGTCAACGCTATCCAATGGGCAGTGGTCCTGCAGGAGATCGAATGTCACCGGTTTCAGTATGCCGCTTCCGAAATCGTCTCCAAGATGTTCTTCAAGCCGTGCAAGCGCTGCATCGTGCATCTCTGATGGCTGGAAGTGCAGATGGGACAGGCTTTCAGAAAAATGAAGCGCGTGTTCGCCTGTGCCGGAGCCAACTTCAAAAACAATACCTTGTGCAGGCAGAACGTGCTCAAGAACTTCGCAAATCGGCGACTTGTTCCGCTGAGCAGCCGTCATGGCTTTCGGTTCTTGCTGCTGTCCCTGCAGATGCATGTTCATGGGTCACTCCAAACAACACGTTGGATTTAGCGTATAAATTGTAAGAAGTCACAAGTCATCCATCGCCTAGTGTGACATTTCGCCAAAAAGTACGTATTCTATACTATAAATTGATCTGGTTATTTGCGTAGATGCTTTGCCGACGAAGTCATCACACTGAGCAATTCGAACATAATGGATGCGCCGACCCATGCTGTTCCGCCGGATGGATCGAAGGGTGGCGATACCTCAACGAGGTCAGCGCCGATGATGTTCAAACCCAAAAGTCGACGCACCAGTTGCTGGGCTTGCCATGTGGTGGGGCCACCGATTTCCGGCGTGCCAGTGCCCGGACAGAAGGCCGGGTCTATGAAATCGATATCAAAACTCACATAGGTTTCCTTATCGCCGACCACCCGTCGCGCTTCGTCCATGACGTCGTCGATGCCGCGCTCCATAAGGTCGTCCGTCGTGAGGATCGTGACGCCTTGTTCGCGGCCCCAGACCATGTCTTCATCGTCATACATCGTGCCGCGAATGCCGATCTGAATGACGCGCTTGGGGTCGAGCAATCCTTCTTCGATGGCGCAGCGGAACGGGGTGCCATGGGTGTAGAGCGTGCCGCCGAAATATCCCTTGAAGAGGTCTGTATGGGAGTCGAAATGCACCATGCCGATTGGTCCGTCGGCTGCAAGCGCGCGGAGAATTGGCAAGGAGATGAGATGGTCGCCGCCTGCGGTGAGCGGCCTTATGCCGTTTTCCTTGAGCTTCTTGAAAAATGCAGTGGTGCGGTCAAGCGAATCCATTAAATCTGCTGGGTTTGGTCCGACATCGCCGAGGTCTGCGCAGTTTGCCATCTCAAATGGTCGGATGCGCAGTGCTGGATGTTCCGCACGGATCATGGTCGAGTAATCGCGCAATTGGCGTGGTCCGTGCCGCGCGCCCGGCCGGTTCGTTGTTCCGCCGTCCCACGGAACGCCGACAAGGCCGATATCCACCTTGCTGAAGTCCGGGTCCTCTGGCGCGATGTAAGGCAGGCGCATGAAGGTCGGCACGCCCGCAAAGCGAGGCAGATCAAATCCGGAGACTGGTTGAAATTTCGGGTCGCTCATCGATGGTTCATTTCAAGGTTGTGGGCGGGCTGTGGTTGGGTCTGAACCCTAGGAAGACGATTGATGTGAAGATCGTCAAGGTCTACCGCGTTCGCCATCGTTCAGACCTGCAACACAGGACGGTGCCTATTCTCGTCAACCCTTGACGTTTCGCGCGTTTTGAACGTCGCAAACAGTCAGTCACGGGAAATGGGGGGTGGCGTAGCATCTTAAATGAAGAGGTGCGTTTTGATCCTTTGGGAGGGTGTCATGAATGTTCATTCCAAAATTTCGCCCGCGCTCGCAGCAGTTCTGCAACCTGTCGACAAAGCGCGTGGACTTCCCAACGAACATTACGTCGATGACGATATGTTTCGTCTGGAAGCTGAACGGGTTTTAAGCGCCAATTGGTCGGGCGTCGGCTTTGGTAAGGACGTTCCAAAGCCCGGCGACGTGAAACCTGTCGATTTTCTGGGGCAACCGCTTCTGATTTCCCGCGATCACCAGGGCGCGATCCGCGTTTTCCAAAACACATGTCGCCACCGCGGGATGGTGCTTGTTGAAGAGGCGCGGAACATTCGCGGCGCGATCCGCTGTCCTTACCATTCGTGGTGCTATGCGCTTGACGGAGAACTGAAAGCAACGCCGCATGTGGGCGGGCCGGGTCACAATGACCACGAAGAGATCAAGCGCGATGAACTCGGGCTTCTGGAAGTGCGGTCTCATGTCTGGCGTGACGTGATCTTCGTCAATCTCTCCGGTGACGCGCCGGAGTTTGAAGACTACGCCGGGAAAATCATCGAGCGCTGGAAGGATTTCGATCAGCCGCTGTATCACGGCGGCGCGGCGAGTTCGTTCAAGCTTGATGTTAAAACCAACTGGAAGCTCGCGGTGGAAAACTACTGCGAGAGCTATCACCTGCCTTGGATCCATCCGGGGCTCAATTCCTATTCCCGGCTTGAAGACCACTACAATATCGAAGAGCCCGGTGCGTTTTCCGGTCAGGGGGCACTCGTTTACCGGCGTTTTGAGGACGATGACGGGAAGATGTTCCCGGATTTCTCAGGTCTGCCGGAAAAATGGGATGATGGGGCCGAATATATCGCGTTTTACCCAAATGTGCTTTTCGCAGCGCAGCGGGATCATGCTTATGCGATCCTGCTGGAGCCGCTCGATAAGGATCATACCGTCGAGCATATCGAGATTTACTATTCTCAGGATCTCAGCATCGAAGACACGTGGCAGGACATGCTGACGAACAATGCGGAGCTGTGGAAGGGCGTCTTTGTCGAAGATATTTTCGTCGTCGAGGGCATGCAGAAAGGGCGACGTGGCGGGCTTTTTGACGGCGGCAAGTTTTCGCCGGCAATGGATGGACCGACGCACAATTTCCACCATTGGGTTGCCGATTGCATGACGCGCGAATGACGGTGCCGCTCGACGAAAAGACCTGGCTTGATGCCGCGCTTTTAGAGGCCCATGCCCGCGAGGATGTGGAAGCGCTGGCGCAACTCTATGAACAAGCTGGGCTTGATGAAGAAGGCCGCGGCAACACGGATGCCGCCTGCTTCTTTTTCACCCACGCTTATGTCTTCGCGCTTGAAGCGGGGGGCGACGGGGCAGCGTCCATCAAGGCAAAACTCGTCGCCAACGGTCGGGATCACTAGCGGCGTCTACTCTGGCGATAAGATCATTGTTCGCTGGCCCGCGACGATGATAGAAGCATCTCACCTTTTCCAATTTGACCTTTTTGCGTTTCGGGCTGATTGATGCGTTCTTCTTCCAATATTGCCGACAGTCGCTTGAGCCCGGTTCTGCCCTGGGTCTTGTTGGTTTTGATCGGGATCTTGATCGTTCGAGCCTTTGTCCTTTATCTCACCCCGACCCAGCTTTTCTTCGATGAAGCGCAGTACTGGAGCTGGGGGCTTGTCCCCGATTTTGGGTATTTTTCAAAGCCGCCGTTGCTCGCGTGGATTATCCGCGGCTTCACCGAGGTTTGCGGGAACGCAGAGGCCTGCATTCGGCTCGCGTCGCCGGTGCTTTACACTATAACGGCGCTTTTGTGCGGGCTTCTCGCGGCCCGCGTCACGGCGCGGATGGGTGGCTCGGCAGGCGCGGCGCTTTTCTGGTGTGCGGTTCTTTTTGCCACGCTGCCGGGCGTCACGTTTGCCACACGCCTGATCTCCACCGATGCGCCATTGCTCGCCTGTTTTGCCGCAGCGCTGTACTTCCTCGACCGGTTGCGTGAGCGGGCGACCATCTTCGATGCGGTCGCGATGGGGGCGGCGGTCGGTCTCGGTCTCATGGCGAAATACGCGATGATTTACTTCGTTCTGTGCCTTTTGCTTTGGGGGCTTTTCACGCGTGAAGGCCGGGCAACGCTGTGTCGTGTGCAGACGTGGCTTTTTCTGCCGGTTGCCGCGCTCATCGTCGCGCCGAACATCTGGTGGAATGCCGAAAACGGTTGGATCACGTTCCAACATACGCAGGACAACGCCAACTGGCAGGGCTTCACGCTTCATTTCGGCAAAATGGCTGAATTCTTCGGCGCTCAGATTGGCATTTTGGGGCCGGTCCTTTTCATCGTTCTGGTGATCGGCTTGTGGTCATCGCGCAAAGCGCTTTCCGATGATGTGCGATTTTTATTGTTCTTTTCGCTGCCTGTGACAGGGCTGATGATGGCGCAGGCGTTGATCTCGCGGGCGCATGCCAACTGGGCGGCGGTCTCGTTCATCGCTTTGACGGCGTTGACTGTGAGCTGGCTTGTCACGTGGCGCGCAAAACCGCTTCTCATCATTGCCCTTGTGGTTCAGCTCGCCGTTTTTGGTGTTCTTTCAGGGGCGGATGTGCGGGCTGATCGGTTGGTGCAGCAACCCATCGGCTATTCCTATAAGCGCCTTTTCGGCTGGCGAGAGCTTGCGGGTGAGGTGACGGCGGTTGCGCGTGCGCACGGAGCGAAAACTATTCTCGCCGACCGCAGGGCGCCCGTAGCCCAACTCCTCTATCATCTGCACGGCTCGCCGTTTCAGCTTCGGACATGGCCGGCGGATGGAAGGCCTGGCAACCACTATGAGATGGCAATGCCGCTTTCGCGTGCTGATCCCGGTCCGGTGCTGCTTTTGTTGTCTTGTCGCGTTACGGCGAAAGGCAATGCTTTGAAAGTGCTGCCAACAATCTCGGTTCCCGTGCGACCCGGTTTTGCGATCGGTCTTCATCCCGTCATTTCCGCAAATCCATCTGTCACAAAAGCCGATGTCTGCTGATTGACGGAGCGTCGCTTTTCCTTTTAAATGAACAAGTGTTCATTTAATTTGTGCTGTTGCCGAGGAGGAAGGTATGGCGCGAACGGCGGGTTCGACCGGCGAAAAAACCTCGCTTGCCATCCAGCGGGCAGCCGTTCGGCTTTTTGCGGAACGCGGCTATGCCGCCGTTTCCATGCGGGCCATCGCGGAGGACGTCGGCATTCAGGTTGGCGCGCTCTACAACCATTTTTCGACCAAACAGGATGTGCTTGTCCAGGTTCTTCTCGTTCACATGCGTGACCTCATCGAGAAATGGGAAACAATCTACGACGCCAATGGGCAGCCGCAGGACGTGCTTGAAAAACTGGTACGGTTTCACGTTCGATATCATATGGATCGCCATAATGAGGTTTTCATCTCGTTCATGGAACTGCGCAGTCTGGAGCCCGAGAACTTTTCAAAGGTTGAGGCGATCCGACAGCGCTATGAGCACCAGGTCCGCGATGTTTTGGAGCGTGGTCGTGTGCTCGGCGCGTTCGCGCTTGAAGATGCTCATGTGAGCGCCATGGCGCTGATTGCGATGATGACAGGCGTCACCAACTGGTACAAACCGGATGGCCGTCTTTCTGGTGATGAAATCGAAGAAATCTACGTGGCCAAGGCTTTTCGATCCGTTGGTCTTCCCGTTACCCACGATGTTCAAGAAAGAAGGGCCGGTTGATGTTCACGACATCCATGAATTTTGCGCTCGGTGAGGAAATCGAAGCGCTGCGCGATATGGTGCACAAATTCGCGCAGGAAGAGATCGCGCCGCGCGCCGCCGACATTGACCGGGAGAACGAGTTTCCGGCCGATCTTTGGGAGAAGATGGGCGCGCTCGGTCTACACGGCATCACAGTGCCCGAAGAAGATGGCGGTGCGGGCATGGGGTATCTCGCGCATTCCGTGGCGATTGAGGAAATCAGCCGGGCGTCGGCGTCGGTTGGGCTTTCTTATGGGGCGCATTCCAACCTCAATATCAACCAGATTGCGCGCTGGGGCACGCCGGAGCAGAAGGCGAAATATCTGCCGAAACTGATGTCTGGCGAGCATGTCGGATCGCTCGCAATGTCAGAACCCGGCGCGGGGTCGGATGTCGTTTCGATGAAACTTCGTGCAGAAAAGCGCAACGACCGCTATGTGCTGAACGGCTCGAAAATGTGGATCACGAACGGGCCGAACGCGAACACGCTGATCGTCTACGCCAAGACCGATATGGACGCGGGTCCGCGCGGAATTACCGCGTTTTTGATCGAACGCGATATGGCGGGGTTCTCGACCGCCCAGAAACTCGACAAGCTCGGGATGCGCGGATCGAACACCTGCGAACTCGTCTTCGAGGGCTGCGAAGTGCCTTATGAGAACGTGCTTCACGAAGAGGGGAAGGGCGTCAATGTTCTGATGTCGGGTCTTGATTATGAGCGCGTTGTCCTCGCCGCCGGACCGCTTGGCATCATGGCGGCGTGTATGGATGTGGTGGTGCCTTATGTGCATGAGCGCAAACAGTTCGAGAAGCCCATCGGCACGTTTCAACTTATGCAGGGTAAGCTCGCGGACATGTATACGACGATGAATGCGTGCCGGGCTTATGTTTATGCGGTGGCCGCTGCCTGCGACCGGGGGGAGACGACGCGCAAGGACGCTGCCGGCTGTATTCTCTATGCTGCTGAGAAAGCGACACAGGTGGCGCTCGAAGCGATCCAGGCGCTCGGCGGCAATGGCTACATCAACGATTATCCGACGGGCCGTCTTTTGCGCGACGCCAAACTTTATGAGATCGGCGCCGGGACGAGCGAAATCCGTCGGATGCTGATTGGCCGTGAGATGTTTGAGGAAACGGCGTGATTGTTTTCCACTTTCATTCGTCATTGCCGGGCTCGACCCGGCAATCCAGTGCATTTGAGCAAGTGTTTCTGGATCCCCGGATCAAGTTCGGGGATGGCAAGAGTGCAGGGGCATTCACATGATCCTCTCATCCTCCCTCAACACCCGCTCAGAAACTTACACCGAGAACAAGCGCGCGATGGAGGCGCTTGTCGCCGAGGCGGGTGAGCTTGCGGCGCGCATTCAAGAAGGTGGCGGTGAGAAAGCGCGGGAACGGCATTTGTCACGCGGAAAACTTTTGCCGCGCGACCGCATCGCCAAACTTTGTGATCCGAACACGCCATTCCTCGAGGTCGGTCAGTTCGCCGCCAATGGACTTTACAACGACGAAGTGCCCGCCGCCGGTGTTGTCGCCGGAGTCGGCAAGGTCAACGGCACCGACTGCATGATTGTCGCAAACGACGCAACCGTGAAAGGTGGGACGTATTTCCCGCTCACGGTCAAAAAGCATCTGCGCGCGCAGGAGATCGCCGCGGCGAACAATCTGCCTTGCGTTTATCTCGTGGACAGTGGCGGCGCGAACCTGCCGAACCAGGATGAGGTCTTCCCAGACCGCGAGCATTTTGGTCGTATCTTTTTCAATCAGGCGAACATGTCGGCCGCTGGCATTCCGCAGATTGCCGTCGTCATGGGGTCATGCACGGCGGGCGGAGCCTATGTGCCTGCGATGTCGGACGAGGCGATCATCGTCAAGGAACAGGGCACGATCTTTCTCGCCGGTCCGCCGCTTGTGAAGGCGGCGACGGGGGAGGTGATTTCTGCGGAGGAACTTGGAGGTGGCGATGTGCATACGCGTCTCTCCGGTGTTGCCGATCATCTGGCGGATAATGATGATCATGCGCTTCATCTGGCACGCAATGCGGTCGCTCATTTAAACCGCCAACATGTGAGTCAGTTGAATATCCAAGTTCCGGAAGCGCCCGCTTATGATCCGGAGGAGCTCCTCGGGATCATTCCGACGGATGCGCGCAAACCCTTTGACATCAAAGAGGTGATTGCGCGGATTGTCGACGGCTCCCGGTTTGAGGAATTCAAGGCGCGCTATGGCGAGACGCTCGTCACAGGCTTTGCGCATCTGGATGGAATGCCTGTCGGGATTCTCGCAAATAATGGTGTTCTTTTCTCCGAAAGTGCCGTCAAGGGCGCGCATTTCGTTGAACTTTGTTGCCAGCGGAAAATCCCGCTCGTGTTCTTGCAAAACATCACCGGTTTCATGGTGGGGCGGGCTGCGGAATCCGGCGGTATCGCTCGCAACGGAGCGAAGATGGTGACGGCGGTCTCGAACGCCCAAGTGCCGAAAATTACGATGATTGTCGGCGGGTCTTATGGCGCTGGCAACTATGGTATGTGCGGGCGCGCCTATGATCCGCGCTTTTTGTGGATGTGGCCGAATGCGCGCATTTCCGTCATGGGTGGTGAGCAGGCGGCGGGCGTGCTCGCCGATGTGCGCCGCGCCGGGATTGAGCGCAAGGGCGGCTCGTGGTCTCAGGAGGAAGAGGCGGCATTCAAGCAGCCGATGATTGATCAGTTCGAGACGCAGTCACGGGCGCTTTATTCCTCGGCGCGGCTTTGGGACGATGGGATCATCGATCCGCGCAAGACGCGGGACGTGTTGTCGTTGTCCCTGTCTGCCAGCCTCAATGCCCCTATTCGGGAGACACGTTTTGGCGTGTTCAGGATGTGATGGCACGCGTTCTCGTTCTTTATGAAAGCAACAATCGCGGTTACACCGCCAAGATGGCAAGCTATGTCGCAGAAGGCGCCCGATCGCTTGAAGGTGTTGAGGTGCGGCTCGTTCCTGTGGTTGAGGCGACCATCGAAGACTTGAGGTGGATGGACGGCATCGCTCTTGGTTCGCCCACCAATCTTGGCGGCGTTTCCTGGCGCATGAAACAATGGTGGGATGAGCTCAGCTTTGATGTTTGGGAAGAGCTTGATGGTAAATTCGGGTGCTCCTTTTCGTCGTCTGGCGCACAAGGTGGTGGGAGTGAGCTTGCGTGCATGGCGCTCAATCATCTGCTGATGAATTTTGGAATCCTTGTTTTTGGTATCCCAGACTATGTCGCGAAAAAAATGGCACCGCATTACGGAGCCATTTGTGCCGGCGAACCTCGGTCGGAAGGGGAAGTCGAGATGTGCCGACGACTGGGACGCCGACTTGCGGAATGGGTTGCGGTTTACAAGGCAGGAGATGAGGCTGCACACCCCCAAAACGCTTCTTATAGCCGCGGAGTGGATCACTGATGTTCTCCAAAGTCCTCATCGCCAATCGTGGAGAGATCGCCTGCCGGGTGATCGACACCTGTCGTCGGATGGGTGTGAAGACGGTTGCCGTTTATTCCGATGCGGATCGGTTCTCACGCCATGTGGAGATGGCGGACGAGGCCGTCCATATCGGCCCGTCCCCGGTGGCTGAAAGCTATCTACAGATAGCCCGCATCATCGATGCTGCGAAAATGACCGGAGCCAAGGCAATCCATCCGGGCTTTGGGTTCTTGTCCGAAAATCCGGATTTTGTGGAAGCGGTCGAAGCGGCGGGTCTTGTCTTCATCGGTCCGTCGGCGGCGTCCATGCGCGCCATGGGCCTTAAGGATGCCGCCAAGGCACTGATGGAAAAAGCGGGTGTACCCGTGGTTCCCGGCTATCACGGTGCCGAGCAGGATGCTGGTTTTCTCGCCAGCGAGGCGGATAAGATCGGCTATCCGGTTCTTATCAAGGCGCGGGCTGGCGGCGGCGGCAAGGGTATGCGCAAGGTCGATGATCCTGCTGACTTCGCAGCCGCTTTAGAAAGCGCGACCCGCGAGGCGACTGCGAGCTTTGGCGATGGGCAGGTTCTGATCGAGAAATACATCAATGCGCCGCGCCATATTGAGGTGCAAGTGTTTGGCGACAGCCATGGCACGGTTGTCCATCTTTTCGAGCGGGATTGCTCGCTGCAACGCCGCCATCAAAAAGTGATCGAAGAAGCGCCCGCACCCGGCATGACGGACGCAATGTGCGCTGCGATGACCTCTGCCGCCGTCAAAGCGGCAAAAGCCATCGACTATGAAGGCGCGGGCACGATTGAATTCATTGTTGATGGCGCCAAAATGTCGCC
>JBCBTO010000044.1:0-10326 GCA_039818625.1 Pseudomonadota bacterium | reverse complement strand
ATCGACACGGTGCTCACCTATGGCGCAGGGCATTTTTACATTTCGCAATCGGACAAAGGCGGGCTCGTCTTCGGCGGCAATATCGAGGGTTATAACTCTTACGCCGCGCGCGGCAATCTGCCCGTCGTGAAAGAGGTGATTTCAGAAGGCTGCTCGATGTTTCCGAACATCTCACGACTGAAACTCCTGCGCATGTGGGGCGGGATTATGGACATGTCGATGGATGGGAGCCCGATCATCGACAAGACACCGACGGCGGGGCTCTACCTTAACGCCGGGTGGTGTTATGGCGGCTTCAAGGCGACGCCGGGCTCCGGTTATTGCTTTGCCCATACGATTGCGAAAGATGCGCCGCATGATGCGAATGCAGAACATCGGTTTGATCGGTTCCGGACGGGCGCTGTTCTCGATGAGGGCGGCAAAGGTCCAACACCACGGCTGCATTAGAGGGATTATTGCATGTTGATCACCTGTCCCATTTGTGGCGCGCGCGATGTTGAAGAATTCACCTATTGGGGCGATGCAACGGTCGCTTATCCGGCCCTTGATGCGAGCGAAGAGGCGTGGTTCAACGCCGTTTATCAGCGCGAAAACCCATCCGGTGATCATTATGAGCTTTGGCACCACGAACGGGGGTGTCGGGCCTTTTTGAAAGTGCGCCGCAACATGGCCACCCATTTCATCCATGGATGTGAACTGGTCGGGCCTTTCGCCGGGACGGAGAGCGCGACATGACCGCGTATCGCCTGCCCGCTTCCAACCCGTCGAACGCCGTCATTCGCCGTGACAAGAGTGTGTTTTTCACCTTTGACGGTCAGCAGTATATGGGGCTGAAAGGCGATACGCTCGCATCCGCTTTGTCCGCCAACGATGTGCGGCTTGTCGGTCGATCCTTCAAATATCACCGTCCGCGCGGGCTTTTTTCCGCGGGGCCTGAAGAACCCTCCGCTTTGATGACAGTTGGAGAGGGCGCACACCGCGAACCCAACAGCCGGGCGACAATGGTCGAGCTTTTCGACGGCCTGAAAGCCACGAGCCAGAACCGCTGGCCATCGCTGAAACATGATTTGGCGGCGGTGAACGGCATGGCGGGAAACCTGCTTTCCGCAGGCTTCTACTATAAAACATTCATGGGGCCGTCGCGCGATGCGTGGATGATCTACGAGCATTTCATCCGCAAAGCGGCGGGTATGGGGGCTGGTAGCTTCGAGCCCGACCCCGACACCTATGAACACATGCACGGATATTGTGACGTGCTGGTGGTGGGCGCCGGACCGGCGGGCCTGGCCGCGGCGACACAGGCGGCCAATTCAGGAGCTTCTGTCTATCTCTGCGAGGACAACCCCCAATTCGGCGGCTCGCTTCTCGGTGATTTCTCTGAAGTCAAAGGCAAAAGCGCGCCCGAGTGGGCTTCGGATCAGATTGACGCGCTCAAGAACAACGACACCGTGACCTTGTTTGCGCGCACGACCGTCTATGGAGCGTTTGACGACATGACCTTCGGGGCATTGGAACGTCTGACGACCCACGACCCCAATCCGGCGCAAGGCCAAGCCCGGATGCGACATTGGACCATTCGAGCGAAACAGATCATCGTTGCGACCGGGCGGATTGACCGCCCCATCGTCTTTCCAGGCAATGACGTTCCAGGTGTCATGTTGCTCGATGGCGTCCATCGCCACGCGCTGAAATATGCCGTTGCCATGGGCAAATCGGTGAGTGTGTTTGCCAATCACGACGGGGCCTATGGGGCGATCGCTGATCTTGCCAAGGCGGGCGTCGGCATCGCCAATGTCATCGACCCGCGCCCAACCGTCACGATGGATCAGGCGGAACTCGTTCGCCAAGCTGGCGCTGATCTTATCAAAGGTGCCGTAGTCTGCGGAACAACAGGTGGACGGGCGCTGAAATCGATCAAGGTTTCCAAATGGGAGAATGGGTTGCTCTCGGGCGGGTCATGGGGGCTGGAATGCGATTGTCTCGCGGTCTCCGGCGGCACGACACCGCTCATCCATCTCGCCAGCCAATCAGGTGCACGGCCGCGTTTTGACGAGGCAATGAGCGCGTTTGTCATGCCCGGTCCGCTTCCAGAGGGATGGCACAGCGCGGGCGGCGCTTTCGCGGAATTCGAGATGAGTGATGCGATCAGGAGCGGCACGCGGGCGGGATCGGCCGCAGCAAAAGCCCTTGGTCTTGCGCCCAAACGCGCCACGCCCGTCTCCATCACCGGGATTGATTTCAGTCTCGCACCCGACAAGATCATGCCCCTGTGGGAAGTCCCGAAATCTGCGAGCGGTTCCAAGCAGAAAGCCTTTGTCGATCTTCAGCACGACGTCACCGCCGATGACATTCGCCTTGCGGAAGTTGAAGGCTTCCACGCCGCTGAACATCTGAAACGCTATACGACGCTCGGCATGGCGGCTGATCAGGGCAAAACCTCGAATGTCAACGGCATGGCGATTATGGCGCACGCGCTTGGCACCTCGATTGAGGAGGTCGGCACCACGCGTTTTCGCCCGCCTTATATACCCGTTACGCTCGGTGCGATTGCTGGTGAAAACGTGCGGGGTCATCTTCAGCCGACCCGCAAAACGCCGATGCATGACTGGCATATCAGGCACAATGCCGAGATGATGAATGTGGGTTTATGGAAACGCCCACGCGTTTACTACAAACCCGGCGAAACATTGGAGCAGGCTTACGTCCGCGAAGCCCAGTGCGTTCGCGCCTCCGTCGGCATTTGCGATGTTTCGACACTCGGCAAGATCGACGTGCAAGGCCCGGATGCGGGCGAGTTCTTAAACCGGCTTTATACCAATGGATTTGCGAAACTGCCGGTCGGAAAGGCGCGCTATGGCCTGATGCTGCGCCATGATGGCCTTTTGTTCGATGATGGTACGACGTGGCGGCTTTCCGAGACGCAGTATCTTACGACGACGACCACCGCCAATGCGGCCACAGTCATGGCGCATATGGAGTATTATCTGAGCGTATGGTGGCCGGACCTGAAAGTCCGCGTATCATCCATGACCGACAATTGGGCGGCGGCCTCGCTCGCCGGTCCCAATGCCCGCAAGGTGCTCGCATCCGTCACCGATTTTGATGTCAGTGACGCGGCACTTCCCTTCATGGGCGTTACGCCTGCGTCCATCGACGGGATTTATTGCTTGATCGCCCGGCTTTCTTTTTCAGGCGAACTGGCGTTTGAAATTTTCTGGCCCGCGTGCCACGGCGACACAGTTTGGCGGCGGCTCATGGATGCGGGTACGCCTTATGAGATCACGCCCTACGGCATTGAGGCGCTCGGCACACTGCGGATTGAAAAAGGCCATATTGCAGGCGGCGAACTCGATGGCCGCGTGACAGCGGACGATGTGGGCCTGTCGGCGATGTGTTCCACGAAGAAGGACTTCATTGGCAAGGCATTGATGACCCGTGAGGCGCTTCTGGCGGAAGACCGTATCCAACTGGTTGGGCTCGTGTCTCAAAACGACATGGCACTCAAGGCCGGATCGCACCTCGTGATCAACGAGACCGCGAAGGAGCCCGCCGTGAGCGAGGGTCACGTCTCGTCCGTGACCTACAGTCCGGTGATGGAGAAATACATCGCACTGGGTCTTTTGAAAGGCGGGCGTGATCGCCACGGCGAGACCCTTTACGTGACCGATCCGCTCAACGGCACCCATATCGCGGCTACCGTCACCGACCCGATTTTCTACGACAAGGCAGGGGAGAAAATGCGTGGCTGATCCCGTTTTTGCGCCAACCGCGCCCTCGCCCATTCCGGCTGATCTTTCCTATGACGTTGCCGATGTGACGGCCACTTACATCGTTCGGGTCGCTTCGTGGCCGACGGATGAGAAGACTGTCGCTCGGTCTCTGAAGTCGGTGACGGGACTTTCCGGTGACGTGGGCACGTTTTCTCGGAAATCTGTAACGACTCTGTTTGCCCTTTCGCCTGCCACTTGGCTCATCACAACGGAAGAGAGCGACATCGCCAATGCGCTTCTGGCTCTGCCTGAGGATCAGGCCGCGACAACGGATGTTTCAGGTGGGCACGTCTTTTTCGACGTGTCGGGTGATCACGCCCATTTCAAACTGAACAAGGGCGCGATCCTCGATTTCTCGGTGTCAGCGTTTCCGGTCGGCACATTGAAGCAGACCGCCATCCACCACATGCCGACAGTTATAGCCCGGACTTCAGACGATGCGTTTGTCGTGTCGACGCTGAGATCCTTCGGCGATGAGCTTCAAAGCTGGCTCAAGAGGCGTTGACGGCAATCTCGCTGTCAATGCCGTGCTTGATAATGACCAAAGACATATGAAGCTGTTCCTCACCAGCTGCCGGTGTTCCCCATGCTCGCCCAAGGCTCTTGAGCAGGCAAGGCATCACCGCGCTGGAGGAGCTCGACAGAGATGCCATCCGGCGACACGACAAAAGCCATGCGACCATCGCGCGGTGGGCGGTTTATTGTTACGCCTTTATCCATGATGTGCTGACAGGTCTCGTAAATGTTGTCGACGCGGTAGGCGAGGTGGCCGAAGTTACGCCCGCCGGAATATTCCTCAGGGTCCCAGTTGTATGTGAGCTCCAAGGCCGGGGCCGCTTGCTCTTTGAATTGCGCGACATCTTCCGACGCGGCCAGAAACACAAGCGTAAAACGTCCCGCCTCGTTGTCGTATCGGCGCACCTCTTCGAGGCCAAGAAGATCGCAGTAAAACTTTTTCGATTCCTCAATGTCGGTGACGCGCACCATCGTATGCAGATATTGAATTCCCATTGTTGCCTCTCCGTGTTGCGGCATCCCAAGCTCAGTTTAGGGTCTGTTCTTACAGTATCAAAAACGCTCTGAAATCGTTGACATTTGTGCTCGTCGGACCGGGCACGAACAGCGCATCGATGGCCTCGAAGGCCGTGTAGGCGTCGTTGCCGCTCAAGAGATCGCGCGGTTTCAAGCCCTTGTCCTGCAAGGCGCGGACGGTCTTGCCGTCTATGAAAGCACCGGCATTGTTCTCCGACCCGTCGATGCCATCGGTGTCGGCGGCGAGGGCGTGAATGGTGTCGAAGCCCGCAATACCAAATGCAGAAGAAAGCAAAAGCTCGGTGTTCCGCCCTCCCCGGCCTTTGTGGCGAACGGTGACGGTCGTCTCTCCGCCGGAGAGGATGACGCAAGGTGTTTCGAAGGGTTGATTTTTAGTCGCTGTTTGAACGGCCAGCGCCGCGAGCACCTGCCCGACCTCGGACGCCTCACCCTCTATCGCGTCGCTCAGAATGTGGGCTTTCATCCCCAAATCATCGGACAGACGGGCGGCGGCTTCAAGCGAGAGTTGCGCTGCCGCGATTACGTGCACCTCATCACGCGCGAAAGCCGGGTCATCCGGGCGCGGTGCAGCGCAGTCATCGCTCGCCATCCATGTCGTCACGCTGTCCGGCAAAGCCATGTCATAGCGTTTGATGATGTCGAGCGCATCGTCGCGTGTCGAGGCGCTCGGCACCGTCGGACCGGATGCGACCAGCGCGGGATCATCGCCTGGAATATCGGAGATCACAAGGGTGATGACCTTCGCCGGATGGGCAGCTGCTGCGAGCCGTCCGCCTTTGATGTCGGAGACGTGCTTCCTCACACAGTTCATCTCGTGGATGGTGGCGCCGGAGCGCAGGAGTTCGGCATTGACGGCCTGTTTGTCGGCAGGTGAAATCGCCTCGGGGGGCAAGGAGAGCAGCGATGAGCCCCCGCCCGAAATCAACGCCAATACGACATCGTCTTCACCCAGTCCGAGCACACTGTCCATCATCCGGCGCGCCGCCTCAAAGCTTCCTTCATCCGGCACGGGATGGGCGCTTTCAACGATCTCAATCGTTTTGCAAGGCACCGCCGATCCGTGGCGCGTCACGACAAGCCCTTCATACTCCCCCTCATAGGCCGCCTCGAAAGCCGCCGCCATATGCGCTGATGCTTTGCCTGCACCGACAACTACGAGCCGTCCCTTCGGCTTGGCGGGGAGAAAGTTTTTCAGCATTTTTGCGGGGTCAGCGGCGTCGACCGCCGCATGAAAAAGATCTTCAAGGAAAGCGCGAGGATCAACAATCGTCATAGAGGTCTTTCTATTCGGCAGCAGCCGGCAGAGGAAAAGGAAGCGCGCGTCCTGGCTCGTAGAGCGAGAACACGGTGCCTATTCCTATGACAATTGGATCCCCTTTGGCAATATTTTCGACACCTGAAAAAAGTTCTGCCAACGTCCCTTTCCAGGCTCTTTCTGTCGGCAGGCTCACATTGGCGACGACCACAACAGGTGTCTCCGGCTCCATTCCGTATTTGATGAGATTGCGGGAAACCTCATCGGCCGTCCGGCTCGCCATGTAAAAGACGAGTGTGGTGTCGCCAGACGCCATGCCCTGCCAATGAAGATTTTCAGGGATTTTCCCGCTCTTTGCGTGGCCGGTGACAAACCGTACCGATTGCGCGTGGTCGCGGTGGGTCAGCGACACACCGATGCTCGCCGCGGCACCTGAGGCCGCCGTGACCCCTGGCACCACCTCAAAGGGCACGTTCGCCGCCAGAAGATCGCTCATCTCTTCGCCGGCGCGTCCGAATACCATCGGGTCGCCGCCTTTCAGACGCGCGACGCGTTTTCCTTCGAGCGCGAGGCGCACCATCATCTGATTGATCTCGTCCTGTTTGCAGGATTTGCGACCACCTCTTTTACCGACGTATATGCGCTCTGCTTCGCGCCGCGCGAGTTCCATGATCTCGGGCGACGACAGATCGTCATACAAGATCACGTCCGCCGCCTGTAGCGTTCTGATCGCCTTCACCGTTAGAAGGTCGGGGTCGCCCGGCCCTGATCCGACGAGTGAGACGAAACCTGTCTGGTTTGCGGGCGTTTCAGCGGCGGTATCACCAGCGAGTTTCAGCAAAACCGCGTCGCTGATCGGTTCAGCGCGGAAAGCGCGCTCGACGAATTTTTCCCAGAACACGCGACGGCGGGCAGCGTCCGGGATCATCGCTTTCAGCTGATCACGGAAAGATTTTGCAAGTGCGCCCGCCTTGGCGAGCGACAGCGGCAACAACGTTTCGATCTTGCGGCGGATCGCCTGGCCTAAGATCGGTGCCGCGCCGTCCGTCGAGATGCCGACAACGACCGGCGAGCGATTGACAATCGTGCCGAATTGGAACTCGCAATATTTCGGATTGTCGATGACATTCACCGGCACCTTCGCCGCTTTCGCAGCGCAGTAAAAGGCATGCGCTTCCGCATCTGTCTCTGGGTCTGCAAGCGCAATCGCGGCATGGTCAAAATCATTGATGGACCAGGGCCGGTCGTGATGGGTCAATGTGCCGTCGGCTGCCCCACGGGCCAACAAATCGCGCATCTCGTGGCACAGATCCGTCGCGATGATGTCGACAGACGCGCCGCTCGCCGCCAGAAGTTCGGCTTTCCACGCAGCACCCTCAGACCCACCGGCCAACACAACACGGCGACCGCGCAGCTTCAAGAAGACCGGCAAAACGCTCAATTCTTCCAAACGATTGGGATCAATGCGCTTGGGTTCTTCGGTATGCAGGATCGCGGGCTTGTCAGGTGTTGTCATGGGACAGAACTTGGATCATCAATGGTCGTGATTTAACGTTCTCGACAATAACGCTCGCTCGCATAAAGGCAACGCAGATGGCTGTTCCAAGCCCAGCATCGATCCGCACCTGCACAATCGTCTCGCTTGAGGCGGGGACGCAGATTTTCCAGGCCGCCGACCCCTGCACGCAGTTCTTCTATCTTCTTGAGGGGCAAGTCCGGGTCGATCTCGTGGCGGAATCCGGCAAGACGGTGATGCTTTATCGCTTCGGTGAAGGCGAGACCTGCGTGTTGACGACCGCCTGTCTGTTTTCAGGCGACGCATATGGCGCAGAGGCCATTGTCGAACAAGACGTGCGCGCCCATGTTGTGCCGCTCGCGACATTTGAAGACTTGCTCAACACATCAGCAGATTTTCGCGCGCTCGTGTTCAACACCTTCGGCCATCGGCTTTCTGACATGATGGCGAAAGTGGAAGAAGTTGCGTTTGTTTCGTTGGGCGCGCGTCTTTCCAAACGCTTGTTGGAACTTGCGGGGGATGGGCCTGTTGTACAACAGACACATGAGCAACTCGCGCTCGATCTTGGCTCGGCCCGCGAGGTTGTCAGCCGGAAACTCAGCCAATGGGAAAGGGACGGCCTCATTGTGAGGGCGCGCGGCATAATCACGCTTGTGAAGAAAGCGCAGCTTTGCGAGCTTGCCAGGCGACGTGACTAAGTCACGGTCCTCATGTCGGGCGGCATTTATGGTCTTATCATCAACAAGGGAGTAAGATCATGAAACTGAATGTTGGCTCAGCTGACCGTATGATTCGACTGATTGCCGGTGTGGCACTGTTTGTCCTTCTCTTCACCGGTACAATCGGAATTTCTTCAACCTTCGGCATCATCACCGCGATCGTTGCGGCGATTTTGGTTGGTACAGGCTCCATCAGCTTTTGCCCCGCTTACAGCTTACTCGGCTTGAGAACACGCCCTCAAGACGCCGGGTAAACCGCGATGTTTCAAAAGCTGAAAGACGCCGTCACGAAGATGGCGTCTTCCCCATCCTTCGCAGAGATTTCACCACAGGTTGCCCATGACAGGGTGACTGCGGGCTACACGCTTCTCGTCGATGTGCGCGAACCGCATGAATGGCGGGACACCGGCCTTCCATCGGCGAGCGCTCCAATCGCGCTGCAAGACCCAGACTTTCTGGACAAGGTTCTTGCCCTGGCGGACGGTGACAAGGCGAAGCCCATCGCAGTGTCATGCAAATCCGGGATGCGAGGGCAAAAAGCCGCTCATCTCTTGCGTGCGGCGGGGTTTGATGCCGTTTCAAATGTGCGGGGTGGTTTCCAGTCGTGGGCTGACGACAGGCTTCCCATTGAGGCGTATCACTAGGGTTCAGACCCATAGATGAGATCGCCATGGTGCGCGCAGATTTTTTCTGACACAAGACGCGAGCCTGCCGGAAACCTCGCGGTTTTCAAAGGCTTGCAACGCCGTGTCAGGAGACATATGCCGCATCTTCCAAAAGTAATAGGGCAGACTTTGAAATGGCCGCTTTCTACCGCGAAACCGATCTCGCCTGGGCGCAAAGCCAGCCCTTCACTCGTTTTCTTGTATAATTTTGCCATTTCCAAAGCCATGGCGACCTCATTTATGGGACTAAACCCTTAGCACAGCTGCTCAAACGTTTATTGACATATAAAGATTTTTTTATATGTTTATGTTGCGTGTTTGACAGCAATTGGTGTGCGTCATGCGGATCTCCCTGCAAGACCTTTTGAATCAACGAAAACTTCTCCTCGCAGATGGGGCCAGCGGAACAAACTTCATGCATATGGGGCTTGAACCAGGCTTTCCGCCGGACATCTGGAATGTCAGCGCGCCTGAAAAGCCGACCAAGCTGCACCAGATGTTTGTCGATGCGGGATCAGACATCATTCTCACCAATACGTTCGGAGCGAACGCACCTCGCCTGAAGCTCCACAAAGCTGAGAATGAGGTCTATGCGATCAACAAGGCGGGTGCTGAAATTGCGGGCGCGGTCGCGGAAGCCTCTGACCGACCGGTCGTCGTTGCAGGCTCCATCGGTCCGACCGGTGAACTTTTCGTACCGCTCGGCGCCATGACCATGGATGATGCGCGTGCAGCGTTTGCAGAACAAATTCAAGGCCTCAAAGACGGTGGTGCGGATGTCGCATGGATCGAGACCATGTCGGCGGCTGAAGAAATACAAGCTGCGGCAGAGGCCGCTGTAGAGGTCGGACTGCCTTATGTTTTCACAGCCAGTTTCGATACCGCCGGAAAGACCATGATGGGTCTTGCGCCCGGTTCGCTCGGTGAGGTGGCTACACAGCTTCCAGGTGAGGCGATCGCGTTTGGTGCCAATTGCGGCGTCGGCGCATCAGACCTGCTCGTTTCCGTGCTCGCGATGACCGACGCAGACCCGAAGGCCATCGTGATCGCAAAAGCCAATTGCGGCATTCCCGTCGTCAAAGGGGCAAGTACCGAGTACACCGGAACACCTGAACTTATGGCGGAGTATGTGGCGATGGCTGCGGATGCTGGCGTACGCATTATCGGCGGATGCTGCGGCACGTCGCCGGATCACATCGCGGCCATGCGCGAAGCCCTCGACAGCTATGAAGCCGCACCGCGCCCAACGCTTGAGACCATCGTCCACCGCATTGGCGCCCTCGTTGCGCCACCAGCGCAAAACGATGAGAACGCGCCAGTCCGCGAGCGGCGCGGACGTCGTCGCCGG
>JBCBTO010000043.1:0-10476 GCA_039818625.1 Pseudomonadota bacterium | reverse complement strand
GAGCAAACGATGCGCCCGAAAGACAAATGAGGAGACACGCCCATGACAAAACCGGTGGCCGTAATCGCAGGCGTCGGCGATGGCCTTTCCGCCTCCCTTGCAAGACTTCTGCATAGTGAGGGATATGCCCTCGTGCTTGCAGCGCGCAACACGGAGAAGATCGCGGCCCTCGCCGAAGAGACAAATGCCGTCACGCGCTCCTGTGATGTGACAGATCACGACCAGGTGGCCGCACTGTTTTCAGATCTTGGCGGACCGCTGCGCGTTGTGATCTCAAACCCGTCGGCACGCGTCCGCGGCCCGGTGGCAGATCTTGAACCGGACGCCGTGCGAAAGGCGGTTGAGGTCACAGCCTTCGGCTCGTTTCTTGTGGGACAAGCAGCAACCCGCATCATGCTCGACCAGGAAGCGGACGATGGCATCAAAGGCACCATTCTGTTCACCGGCGCATCGGCGGGCGTCAAAGGCTTCCCGCAATCGGCACCCTTCGCCATGGGCAAGTTCGCACAGCGCGGTCTGGCACAAGCCATGGCGCGCGAACTCCACCCGCAAGGCATTCACGTAGCCTGGGTCAACATAGACGGCGCGATTAGAAATCCGGGCCGCACGGAACCGGCGGACAAACCGGATTCCATGCTCGACCCCGATGCCATTGCACAGACCTATCTCGATCTCATCAAACAGCACCGCTCGACCTGGTCCGATGAAATCGCAGTACGCCCGTGGGTGGAGCGGTTTTAGCGGCTGGTTATCTCATAAATGCCAAAGAAAAAGCGCGAAGATTGGTATCAGGTTGAGCCAGACGAATTGCCCATCTGCGCGCTTTGCGGCAGGCCGATCCCGAAACATGCGAAACAATCGCTGCATCACCTGATCCCTAAACTGAAGGGCGGGCGCGGCGGGCCGACGGTCCTGCTACATCAGATTTGCCACAATGAAATCCACGCCAACATTACGGAAGCAGACCTCGCCCGGCACTACAACACGCCTGAAGCACTGCAAACCCACCCCGCCCTGGCGCGATTCATCGCGTGGGTCGCGAAAAAGCCGGATGATTTTCACGCAAGATCGCGGAAGAGTCTGAGGCGGAGGCGGTGAACCTCACAAAGCCGTCCGCTGCCGGATCGCGGCAGACAGCGTGCCTTCGTCGAGATAATCGAGCTCACCACCGACAGGCACACCATGCGCAAGACGCGAGACGGCGACATCCAAATCGGCGAGCTGATCCATGATATAATGCGCCGTTGTCTGCCCCTCCACCGTCGCGTTGACGGCAAGGATCACCTCTTTAACAGACCCTTCATGCACCCGGTCGATGAGACCAGAAATGTTCAAATCCTCCGGCCCAATCCCGTCGAGCGGGGAGAGCGTGCCCCCGAGCACGTGGTAGCGCGAATTCACCGCAGCCGCACGCTCTAGCGCCCAAAGGTCAGACACGTCCTCCACCACCACAAGCGTATTCGGATCCCGTCGCGGGTCCTGGCAAATCGTGCAAGGCGACATCGTATCCACGTTGCCGCAAACCTCGCAAACGACGATGTTCGAGACAGCATCATTGAGCGCAACGGACAGCGGCCCCATGAGTTTTTCCTTGTTCTTCACAAGATGCAGCACCGCGCGCCGGGCGGAGCGCGGACCCAGGCCCGGAAGCTTTGACAAAAGCTGCACGAGACGCTCAATCTCAGGTCCGGTGACGGTTTTGCGCATGAAGACCTCAATCGAAAAGACTACACGGGTTGATATAGGGCGATTCGCGGCCCGCGGTCTCCATAAGGCAGAAGGGAAGACACCATGACGGAAACGATGCACGCCTTTGTCCTGACAGGCCACGGCGATATGGACAAACTCGTCTTCCATGAAAACTGGCCACGACCGGAACCGGGCCCCGACGATGTGCTCATCAAGGTCCATGCCTGCGGCCTCAACAACACCGACGTGAACACCCGCTCCGGCTGGTATTCAAAAGCCGTGACCGAGGCAACAACCGGCAGCGCGTATCAGGACGTTGCGGAGGAAGACCCGAGCTGGGGCGGCGCGGCGATCACATTTCCCCGCATTCAGGGCGCAGATGTCTGCGGCACGGTGGTGGCAGTGGGTGCGAATGCGGACGAAACCCTTATCGGAAAACGCGTGATCACGGACAACTGGCTGCGCGACTGGTCAGACCCGCTTGATAAAAACAAAACCGGTTATTTCGGATCGGAGCGCGATGGCGGTTTTGCGGAATACACCACCACCGACCATCGCAACGTGGGGGTTGTCCATACGGATTTGACAGACGCGGAACTTGCAACCTTCTCCTGCTCGTACACAACAGCCGAAGGCATGCTGTCGCATGCGGAGGTCACCGGCAATGACGTCGTTCTCATCACAGGCGCATCGGGCGGTGTTGGGTCGGCTGCAATTCAGTTGGCCAAGCGCCGGGGCGCAACGGTGGTGGCGCTTGCCTCGGAAGCAAAACATGATGATGTCAAATCGGTTGGCGCTGATATCGTTCTGCCGCGCAGCCCGGAGAACCTGCCAGACGCACTCAAAGACGCACTCGGGCGGGAGACTGTCTCCGTGGTGGCGGATATTGTCGGCGGCGACTATTTCCCGACATTGATTGAAACGCTTGAACGCGGCGGTCGCTACACGACATCGGGCGCCATAGCAGGTCCCATCGTCGATCTCGACCTCCGCACGCTTTACTTGTCCGATCTGACATTCATAGGGTCCACCGTGGTCCCGCCGCACGTCTTCAAAGATCTGGTCAGCTACATTGAACGGGGCGAGGTGAAGCCACTTCTCGCCGCGTCCTACCCGCTGGCGGACCTCCACGAAGCACAACGCGCCTTCATTGAGAAAAAACACACCGGCAACATCGTGGTTATGCCATGAAGATCAGCCGGATCAGCGTTTATCAGAAAAACCTGCCTCTGAAAGATCCTTACTGGCTGTCTGGAGGCAGGCTGCTCTTCGAGGTGCTTGATGCAACTTTCGTAAAACTTCAAACGGACGCGGGCGTGACCGGCTGGGGTGAGGGAACGCCGTGGGGCCACACCTATGTGCCCGCGCACGGACCCGGCATCCGTGCCGGCATTGAAACGATGGCGAAAGCGATCCTCGGCCTCGACCCGCGCAAGGTCGAATTGGTTGAACGGGCCATGGACCTGACACTGCCCGGCCATTATTATGCAAAAGCGCCCGTGGATATGGCTTGCTGGGACATCTGGGGGAAGGTGAGCGCGCTCCCAATCGCGGACATGCTGGGCGGCAAACGCGAGACCGGCACCCCAGCGGCCTCTTCCGTCTCGTCTGGCGATCCGGATTATATGATGGGCATCATCAACGCTTACCGGGAGAGGGGCTATGTCGCTCATTCAGCAAAGGTCGGCGGCAGCGATACGGACAAGGACATCGAGCGCATTCGGCACATTGAGAGCCAGCGGCGTCCAGGCGAAATCCTCCTTTATGATGTCAACCGCGCCTGGACCCGGCGGGAGGCGAGCATCGTCATGAATGCGGTCTCAGACCTCGGCGTCACGTTTGAACAACCGTGCGAAACGCTCGATGACATCGCGGAAATTCGCAAGGTGACGACTGCGCCCATCAGCGTTGATGAAACCCTTGTGACCCTTCAGGACGCGACGAGGATCGCCCGTGAAGGGATTGCCGATGTCTTCGGCATCAAACTGAACCGCGTCGGTGGCCTCACAAAGGCGCGCCGCATCCGCGACATCGCGATGGCGCACGGTATCCAGATGTTTGTCATGGCAACGGGGGGCTCGGCCCTGGCCGACACGGAAGCCGCCCATCTCGCGCAATCGGTTCCGGATGAATTCATACGCGCCTGCTGGTCCTGCCAAGACATGTTGACGCTGGACATCACCCCCGGTTCCGGCCCAAGATGCCATGACGGCATCATCACAATCGACGATAAGCCGGGGCTTGGAATAGAGCCGGATGAGACGCTCCTCGGCGCACCCGTCGCCGTATACGAATAGAGGTCAGCCATGACGCAGCAAGACTGGATCACCCGCGCCCATGATGTTCTGCCCGGTGGCGGCTTTGGCAATTTCGATCCCGGCATCATTATCGCGCGAGGCGAAGGATCCCGGGTGTGGGATGAAGACGGCAACGAATACATCGACTATCTGATCGGATCCGGCCCCATGATGCTGGGTCACGGACACCCCGAAGTGCTTGACGCCGTCAAGGAGCAGCTTGGCAAGGGCATGACCTTTTTTGCCAACAACGCAGCCGGCGTTGAGCTTGCGGAGGAAATCTGTCGCGCGGTCCCATGCGCCGAACAGGTTCGATACGTCTCCACCGGCGGTGAGGCGGACATGTATGCCATGCGGCTCGCCCGGGCGTTCACAGGCCGCGACAAGATCATGAAATTCGAGGGCGGCTATCACGGCATGTCCGCCGAAGCGCAGATGAGCCTTGCGCCGACGAAGCTCGCGAACTTCCCGACCGCCGTGCCGGATTCAGCGGGCATCCCGGCAAGCCTGCGCGACGAGATGCTGATTGCGCCCTTCAACGATGCGGATTTCGCCCGCTCGCTGATCGCGGAGCATAAAGACGATATCGCGGGTATCATTGTTGAACCTCTGCAGCGCATCATCCCGCCTGAACCGGGCTTCCTGGAAACGCTGCGCGAGGAATGCGACAAGCACGGCATCGTCCTGATCTTCGATGAGGTCGTGACCGGGTTTCGGTTTGCCTATGGCGGTGCACAGGAGTTTTACGGCATCACGCCCGATGTCTGCTCGCTTGGCAAGGTGATAGGCGGCGGGTTTCCCCTGGCGGCGATTGCAGGTCGCGCGGACATGATGGCCCATTTCGACAAGAGCAAAGTGGGCGAGGAAGGCTTTCTGATGCAGCTCGGAACGCTCTCAGGAAATCCGGTGGCGAGCATCGCGGGCCTCAAGACCATGGAAATCCTTCGCCGACCGGGCATGTATGAGCAATTCTTCAAAATCGGCGAAACGCTGATGGATGGCTTTGCAAAGCACCTCACGGACGCCGGTCACGCACACCGCGTCGTTGGCCACCCAACCTTGTTCGACATCGTTTTCACAGACAAAAACGTTCGCACCTATCGCGATGTACTGGGCGCCGATGCCAAGAAGAACGCCGCTTTCAACAAAGTGTTGCGCGACGAAGGCATTTTCAAAGCGCCGGGCAAAGTCTATCCAAGCCTTGCGCTGACTGCGGATGATCTTGAGCAAACTCTGGCGGCAATCAAAACGGCCGCGCACGCGATTTAGAACGCGTTTCTTCAGGTTAACCGCAGCAAGACGGGCACCATGAGGATCACAGGTCTGCATCTGTGACCGAGCCCTCGCTTTTAAAAGAGTTTTCCACAAAAACCGAATAACGAATGTGGCGATTTAAAGGTCTTAACTCGCATGCGACAGGACAAAATTCTTAATTTTTTTGGTTAATCCTCTGTAAACACACCTGCTTCTAGTATTGCGGCAAGCTAATACTGGGGATGACCATTGGTTCTGCAAAATCCTTTGTCAATTGAGGCGGAAATACGGCAAAAGCGATCAAAAAGCGTCAAATTCAGCAATCACTTTTTCACATTGTTGCCTCGAATGGCCGCCATATGGGGCAGCGAGGGGCGAGGCAACCGATCAATGCGGGACGAAAGTGACCGCGTGTGGTCGGTGAAGATGTACAAAAGCGGGACACCAAGCACTCATGAGAAGCAATAGCGGTTCGGGCGGCATCAACCAGCCGACAATTTACTTTGAAACCGACGATAATGGAAATCAGTTCCTCCGGGTTGAGGAGTCGCGACTGACGGACAAAAATTTTCAAACAACCATTTCAGATGAGACGGTCAACAACTCACGGTACGGATTTTGGGTTGCGCGTGAAGACACGAGATCCGCGTCGCTCAACGATATTGACGTGTCAAACGCACAGAACGGGATCGCCCTCATCGGGACCGACACCGTCTCGATCTACGACTATGATTTTGAAGGTACATCGAACCGAAGCAGCCAATACGCAAGCGCAATCCGGGTCGGGAACCGGTCCGACGGCGATACGAGGGATGTGACCTACGTCCAGCGCGTAACGGCAGATGGCGAAGACCGCGCCCTGCGCAGCTACGCGCGCGACGACAACACGGATTTTCTTGATCTTGAGGCGGGCAACGCACCAGTCTACCTTCGCGATTTGACGGCCTCGAACTTCTCCGACGCCATCATCGACGCAAAATCAGATGTCTATATCCAGAACGCGACCTTTGACGAGGCGTACCGGGTTCTGCGGGCCCATCAAGGGGTCGACATCTACATCGCCAACTCGGAACTGACGAGCGAAAACGGGCAGGCCCTTGCCTGGCTCGCGGGCAGTTCAAGCCGCATCTTCTATTACAACACAACGTGGAATGGAAAATCGCAGCCGGATGCCAGCGAGATCCGTGGTCACCGCCTGACAGAAGAACAGACGAGAGCGCGGGTGATCGAACTTGACCATAACCCCTTGCCGGATATCGATCCGTTCTTCGAAACAAATGTCGAAACCATCCATATCGAGCTCTTCAGAAACGGGCGCTGGGTCGCACTCAATCTCGATGGCGGCAGCGCTGGGGTCGAAAACATCGGCGACCCGCGTTTCGACATTTCCGATGTCGTTGGCCGCAATGCTGAAATCCGCGTTCGATACGAAAACGACGGCGGATTTTCAGAATACTCAGACACGCTGATCATCCAGAATGGTCGATTTGCCGGGTATCGCGAGACTGATAGCCGCGCATCAAGCGCCCAACAGGTCGCAAACAATGACGACCGCGACAATGGACGCGACAACGATAACGGGAATGACCGGAACAATCGCAACGACGACCGCGACAATGATCAAAACAACGATCAGGGCGGCGGCAACCAGCAGGCCAGACCGCAGTCATCCGCCCAAACCCGCAACGATGACCCCGGGCAACAAAATTACAGTGAGGTCCAACGGGAATTCGAACGCGATTTCCGCGAAGACTGGAATCGGTCCAATGCCAATGCTGACAACTACAATGGCAATGGCGGCAACAACCGCTTTCACGGCGACAGGGGCGACGACCGGCTGAACGGCAATGGCGGCAACGACCGCTTGTTCGGTGGACGCGACGACGACATTGTAATTGGTGGCAATGGCAATGACATCCTCCACGGCAATGCCGGTCGCGATCTCCTGAACGGTGGCAACGGCAATGATCGCCTCGAAGGGGGCGACAGTCGCGACATTCTCATCGGTGCAGGTGGACGGGACACCTTGAACGGCGGCAATGGCAACGATGTTCTCATCGGCGGCGCGGGCCGCGACGTTTTGAATGGCGGCAGAGGTGAAGACACCTTTGTCTTCGCCCGCAACTCCCTGAACGATGGTTCGGTCGATCGTATCGTCGGGTTTTCGATCAACGAAGGTGATGTTCTTGATCTCTCCGCAGTCGTCAACTCCGCGCGGATCAACGCCAACTCCGTGGACGACTATATCGATCTGCGCCAACGCGGTAACACAACGGAATTGCGCGTCGATGCCGATGGAAACGCAAACGGAAACCGGTTCGTAACGATTGCAGAACTCCAGGGCTTTCGCACCAACAGATCGGAAGAAGATCTTTTCGAAGACGGTGTGCTGGACCTGCTCTGATACATCCCCCGGGCAACCGGGACAACGAGCGACGGGCGCTACAAAGTCTGCTATTCTTCCCAAAGTATGACATGTGGGGAGACGCGCACCGTGAACATTCAAACGCCCATATCAAGCCCGGTCGACGAACTCAAAGCCAACGTCGACCGCCCGTTTGAACGCGCGAAAGCGATGCCGAAATCGGTTTACACGTCCGAGGAATTCGCCCACGCCGAGATCGAGCACATCTTTAAGAAAGACTGGTTTTGCGCGGGCCGCGCGGAAACGCTGCGAGAGCCCGGCGATTACATAACCTTCGACCTTGCAGGCCAGCCAATCATGGTGATCCGGGAGAAAGACGGCACGCTGCGCGCCCAGTCCAATGTCTGCCTCCATCGCATGTCGACCTTGCTCCATGGCTCAGGCAACACGAAGACAATCGTCTGCCCCTACCATGCCTGGACCTATAATCTCGACGGCACGATGCGCGGCGCGCCCGGCATGGGCCGCAATGAGGCGTTTTGCAAAGACAAGCTCCGGCTGCCTCAGGTAAGGCTGGAAATCTGGCTCGGCTGGATCATGGTAACGCTCAACCCCGACGCCCCGAGCGTCGCGAGCGAGCTTCAAGAAGCGGCGGCCATGGTCGAAGATTATGACCTTGGAAGCTACGTCCAGACCTTCTCCGAAACCCATGTCTGGAACACCAACTGGAAGGTGCTTGCCGAAAACTTCATGGAGAGCTACCACCTGCCGGTCTGCCACGCGGGCACCATCGGCTGGTCGGTGGACCTCGAAAAAATGGATTGCCCGACGAGCCCGCCCACCTTCAATTACCACACGATCCTCAAGGACCCGGAATTCAAACTCTCCGTCGCGCACGCTGAGAACACGCGGCTTAAGGGGGAACGGCGGATCACAACTTATCTGATCTCGATTTACCCGAGCCTGATGATCACGCTAACACCCGGCTACTTCTGGTATTTGAGCCTCCATCCGGAAGGCCCCGGCAGAGTCCGCATCCTCTATGCGGGCGGCATGTCGCCGGACTTTGCGAACGATCCGGATGGCGAAGCAATGCTCGCGACGACAAAGACGCTTCTCGACGACGTCAATGAAGAAGATCGCGGCTGCACGGAGCGGGTCTATCGCGGCCTGTGTTCAGACCTCGCGGTCCCCGGTCCCCTGTCGCATCTGGAGCGCCCGAATTACGACTTCGCCAAATACATCGCCTCAAGGGTGTGCGGTTAGAAACAAAGCAAGGCAGCATCGGTCCCGGATTGTCCGTCCGGGACCAGCAACTGTTCTGCCAAAGCAGGTCTGACATCAGCCAATCGGCGCGCCGTCTTCCCGCGAGATCGCGACAACGCAGGAGCGCGGTGTCAGATCGCCCCCATCCGGGAAGTGGCTATCGCCCTTCTCGCCCGGATGCTGAATACCGACGAACATCGTCTTGCGATCTTCACTCCACGTCGCACCTGTGACCTCACATTCGCGCGGCCCAACAAGAAAGCGGCGGATTTCACCGGTCTCCGGATCACCCACCAGCATCTGATTGTTGCCCATGCCCGCAAAGTCGCCTTCGTTTGAATATTTGCCGTCCGTCTGGATCCAGATCCGTCCCTGACTGTCAAACGCTATGCCATCGGGAGAGTTGAACATGTTCCCCGCATTGACATTGTCAGATCCCGCCTCAAGCCCCTCATTCACGGTTGGATTGCCCGCGAGAACATAAAGGTCCCAGGTAAAACCGCTCGCCGCGTGGTCCTGATCGTCCGGCACCCAACGGACAATCTGGCCGTACTTGTTTGCCTCGCGCGGATTCACGCCGTCAATCGGCGTCGCATCACCGCCCGCATTCGTCTTGATGCCACGGTTCTTGTTGTTCGTCAGCGCGCAATAGGCCTCAACTTTGTGTGGATTTGCAGCGACCCATTCCGGGCGATCCATCGTTGTGGCTTTGACCTCTGACGCCGCCATGCGCGTATGGATGCAGATTTCCGCAAGCGATGCCATCCCGGTCGTCTGGGGCGTCAGCGCAAGCCACTCGCCGGTCTGATCGGCATCGAAGCGGGCGACGTAAAGTGTGCCTTCGTCGAGGAGACGATCAGTCTCGCCACCAGGCTGATAAACGCCATCGCTGACAAATTTATAGAGAAACTCGCCGCGCTCGTCATCGCCGAGATAAACGACCACACGCCCGTCCTTTGCAATAACCACCTCTGCGTTTTCATGTTTGAACCGACCGAGAGCGGTGCGTTTCTTCGGCGTGGATGACGGGTCCATCGGATCGATTTCCACGACATACCCGGCCCGGTTGCACTCATTCGGTTCTTTCACGAGATCGAAGCGTGGATCGATTTTCTCCCAGCCGAGACCGCGATTTCTCGCGCCGATGCCATACCGCTTCAAAGCACCCTCTGGTTTGAAATCCGGGTCCGGGTGGACGAAATAGGCGTTGAAGTTTTCCTCACACGCAAGATAGGTGCCCCAGGGCGTGCGACCATTGCCGCAATTGTTCCACGTGCCGAGCGTCACCGTCCCGCTGTCATCGGCAGACGTCTTGAGAAGATCGTGGCCGCGCGCCGGGCCGGTGAGTTCCATCGGGGTGAGCGGCGTGATCCGCCGGTTGAAGGACGAGTCTTTGACGATACGCCACGTGCCATTGTCGTCGCTCAGTTCAAAAACGCTGATCCCGTGGCCGTTCATGCCCTTGGCGATGTCATCATCATCCTGCGGAAGGTTAGGCGAGCGATTGCCGAACATGACGCGCATGTTCACATATTCATTGTTGCAGACGAAGACGCTGCGTCCGTCCTTCTGAAAGAGCGACATGCCATCATTGTTGTCGCCGAC
>JBCBTO010000042.1:0-10767 GCA_039818625.1 Pseudomonadota bacterium | reverse complement strand
CGCGCTGTTTACAAGCTGCCAGCCCTTGTCGTTCTGGACGAGCCCAACGCGAGCCTCGACGCCGACGGGGATGCCGCCTTGAAACGCTGCATTGCCGCGCTCATGGAAGCGAAGCGGACCGTCGTCGTCATGGCGCACCGACCCAGCGCCATCTCCGCCGTTAACAAGATTTTGATGCTGATCGACGGGCAACAAGTGCAGTTTGGCGATAAAGAAGAGGTTATGCGTCAGGTCACACCAATCGCGACGGCAAGAAAAGCCGAATAGTCCAGCAAAGCGCGCAACAGGCAAAGCGGAACAGTCGATGAAGTTTTTCAAGAAGACTCCTGAAACAGGCGTTCAAAAGCCAAAACTCCCGAAATTTCCGAACCCGGCTTCGAAGCAATCCTCTGAAACGTCACCGGGGCGCGCGTTTTTTGGTGTTGGCAAGAAATCTGGTGCAGATGAAGCATCAGCGGCGCAGAAGTCTCTCGCCGTTGCGAAAACCCGTCTTCAGCCAATGATCCGACCGGGCACCGAGGTGGTCGAAAGCCCGGTTCGCAATGTGGCGATGGACGGCGCGATATCGCAAGAGGCGGGCGGTGAAGCCGGACCGTCGCTTCAGCCTGCATCAACGTCGAGCGGCCCGTCCGAGACCGCCCCCCAAATTCCCCCTCAGGCGATGTCACTGACTGCACCTCCCGGTGCCGAACAGCAGCCCGTCGGCAAGTTGCGCGGTTTCATGTCGCGGTTTCTCGCAAGTCTGCGTGAAAACAGCGAAGGTCTCCAAACCAATCACAACCGCATCACCTATATCGGCACACTGGGTTTGGTCCTGCTCTTCGGAGTTGGCGGCATCTGGATGGGAACGGCATCGCTGGCTGGCGCAGTCATCGCGCCGGGCACGGTTGCAATTCAGGGCAAGCCAAAAACGATCCAGCACCCTGACGGCGGTGTGGTTTCCGCAATTCTCGTAGAAGATGGGTCTTTTGTGAAAAAAGATCAGGTCGTGATGCGGCTCGACGGTCGCATTCTGCGCGCTGACATCAACATTTTCAGCAATCGCCTCGTCGAAGCGATTGCCAAGAAAGACCGGCTGGTCGCTGAGCGCGAGGGCAGCGACACGATCACATGGGATCGCGCAGGTCTTGAAGCGCTTGATGTGACGCCATCGAAAGGCGTTGAGGATGGTCAGTTGAAACTGTTCGATGCGCGCAAGCGTACGCGTGACGGCCAGATCGACCAACTTAAGAAGCGCGTTGAGCAAAACCGCAATCAACTCGTGCGGTTTGAATTCCAGCGCCAGGCGGCTGATGATCAGATCACGCTTCTAAAGGAGGAACTGGATGGTCTGGAGACCCTAAGGCAGAAGGGGCTCGCATCGAAGCGTCAGTTGAGAACAATTCAGCGCCAGATTGCAGAACTTCAGGGGGACGCGGGCGAGGCGGAAGCGGAAAAGGCCCGTGTTGAGAATTCTATCAACGAAACCGAGGTGCAGATCCTTCAGGTGGAATGGGAGTTTTCGCAAAACGTGCTGCAGGAACTCGGCCAGACGGAACTTGAAATCCGCGATCTCAGTCAGCAACTGCTCGCAGCAAAAACGCAGCTTGAGCGCACCCAGATCCGCGCACCCGATGATGGTGTCGTCAACGAACTCGCCATCCACACCGTTGGCGGGGTGATTTCACCCGGCGATGCCATCATGCGTGTCGTACCGCAATCTGAAGTTCTTGAAATCGAGATCAAAATTGAGCCGCAGTTCGTCGACAATGTCCGCGTTGGCCAAGAGGCCGCGGTGCGTTTTTCCGGCCTCAACCAGCGCGATTCGAAAGACATCAACGGCGAGGTCAAGTTTGTCGCGCCAAACTCCGTGGTGAGCCCGGAAAACGGCACCTCCTATTACACGGCAATGGTGTCGATCCGGGAAAACGAGTTTGACAAGATCGGTAACACACGTCTCGTGCCTGGAATGCCGGCGGAGGTGTTTGTGAAGACCGACGAACGCACGCCGCTCAACTACCTCTTGAAACCGCTCACTGATCAGCTAGTTAAAGCATTCAGAGAAGAGTAGGGACTTAATCCGGTAACCCTACGGTAATCCGTCAGGTTTTCGCGCCTCTACTATCGCGAACCATCCCAATACTTGCACTTTTGGCCATCTCGCGCGTGTCGGCGGGAGATGCTGCGTATTTCAAGGTTTATAAAAAAATTAACCATTCTTTAACTTTATTTCAGAGCCTCTTCCGAAGCCTCAAAGCGCGCTTGGCGATTCGAAAACTTGGCATAAGTCAATTTTTCTTCACAAATCCGTTTGTTTTTTGGAGATTATGGACAAGAAACAGTAAAAATTTTTGTGTTTTCCTTGAGGATTGGTCGATTTTGACACATTTAAGCCTCAAATGTCAGTGAAATGAAACACACTGGTAGAGTAAGGCTGAGGTTACGTGCTGGGGCACAATGAGCGTTGGCCATGTAGGGTGAAAGTGTTGTGGTCGGTCGTAAAACTATAAATGGGACTAAAAATTACCGACCTCTTCCAAGCGTGAGTATCGATTTCTTCGAGCCTCGGGCGGGCATGATCATAACAAGAACAACTGCAAAAACGGACGCTACAAAGTCCTTTGCGCATATTGGTAGACGCACAAGCGTCGACACGCCCATGTGTGCCTTCACGTCTGCTCAACACTTCCATCCGCAAGCTGGCCAGACAACTGACTTGAACAGGGTCGGCCATTTTCAAGACAACCCAATCCAAGAGATGCAGAGCGACGATCCGCGCGGGCCATTTTGGCGTGTGGTGCATCGTGCTGTTTTGCGCAAAGCGGCTGGGTTAACGAATGCGGCAAAACACTGAGGCCAACAAGCCGAAACAAAAGGCTGGGGCCGTAGGGGATAAAAATGCAAAAGGGTGATGCAACGGTAAGCGGTGAGTTGAAGCAGTGGCACAAAGTCACGCTCGACTTCAAGGCGGACCGAAGTTTTGGCGAAAACGCCTCAACGTTTCGGGACTTTCGGCTCGATGTAACTTTCAAAAATCAGGATACGGGTGAGGTCATCACCGTGCCGGGCTTCTTCGCGGCGGACGGCAACGCTGCGGATTCGGGCGCGACATCGGGCAACATATGGCGCGTCAACTTCAATCCGCCGTCCGAGGGTGACTGGACATACGAGGCGTCGTTCCGCACTGGCAACAACATCGCGGCCGATTTGAACCCCAACGCGGGTCGCGCGGTCAATTTCATTGACGGCGACTCCGGCGAAATCACGATCGGCGCAACCGACAAGACGGGCGACGATTTTCGCGCCAAGGGTCTGATCGTTCAGGGGGAAGGCACGGGATATCTGCAGCACCAGGGTGATGGAGATTACTTTATCCGTGGCGGACCCGGCATCCCTGAGAACTTCCTCGCAACAACCGACATCGACAATACGGCGAGAGGCCGGCATGATTTCGCCTCGCACCGCGATGATTTTGAATCGGGCAGCCCAACCTGGAATGGTGGCGAAGGGCGCGGGATCATCGGCGCGATCGATTACCTGGCAGATCAGGGTCAAAACACGATTTACCTGCTGACGAACACCGCAGGTGGCGATGGACGGGACGTTTGGCCCTGGGCGAGTTCTGCTTTTGGCAATGTTGGCCAAAACAGAAACATTGAATCGGCGACCCAGCAGGTTTCGCAGCTCGATATCGACGATTTCGCCACTTATGATGTGAGCAAGCTCGCCCAATGGGACATCATTTTTGATCACCTGGATCATCAGGGCATCTATAAAAATGTCCTGTTGCAGGAGACGGAAAACGACCAGCTTTTGAACAACGGCACCGATGTCGCAGGCTCCAGCCTGAGTGCCGAACGTCTCATTTACCTGCGCGAGATGGTGGCGCGGTTCGGCCATAACAACGGCCTTCAATGGAATATTGGTGAAGAGAACACCAACACTGATCAGGAAGTTCGCGACATCGCGTCTTTCCTGAAGGACATTGATCCATACGACCACATCACCACGCTGCACACCTTCCCAGGACAGCGCGATCGGTATGACGATTTCCTCGGCTTTGAGGATTTTGATGGCCCATCGATCCAGACTGGTGGTGCCAACCCAAACCAGATCAGAAACATCGTTGAGGATCTGGTGGAACAGTCTGAGGCCGCTGGCGATCCTTGGGTGGTCACGTGGGATGAGGATTCAGGAAGCAGGTTTGCCTACGAACCGTTCACGAATAACAAGAATTCCAACGTGGAAACCGAGCTGCGCGAAGGGCTCTGGGCGTCACTCTCAGTGGGAGGCTCCGGCGTCAACTGGTATTTCCGCCAACCGCAGGGTCACAGTCTCGACCAGAACTTCGATGAGTTTGAAGCCTATCGCACCGTCTGGGAATGGACCGCAGCCGCGACGGACTTCTACAACACATATATTCCGTTCTGGGACATGGATGAACGCGATGGTCTGACACCCAACCGCGACGACTATGTAATTGCGAAAGAGGGCGAATACTACGCCATCTACCTGCCCGGCGGCGAGGCGACTGACGCCAGCTTGAACCTGAGCGGCTTTGGTGGCGAAACCTTCGACGTCTTTTGGTACGATCCCCGGAACGGTGGCAACCTGATTGATGGTGGCTCCGTCCAAGGCGGCGGAACCCGTGATCTCGGCAATCCGCCAAACAACCAAAACCGCGACTGGGTTGTCTTGGTGCGCCATGAAGATGCACCTGCTAGCCCGGTGCCAGGGCCAAATGACAGCGGCCCGATCGGCCAGCAACCGGCGCCGCCAACGTCTCCTCCGCCGCCGCCGCCCCCGCCACCACCGCCTCAGAATGAGGACAATGGTGAAGGTTTCTTCGAGGGCATTGGAAACGGCAACAACTATCGCTTCAAAATTCAGATTGAAGACGAAAACGGCGGTGCAAACGGCGGGCGCAATCCGAACGGAAACTGGAACTTCGTCGCTGACGGATCAAATGCCGACAACAACGGCGCATCCCAAGGCTCGGGATATTATGTCTGGGGCAGCCCAAGCAGCCTGAACATCAACAACGTTCAAAACAACAGCATCCTCGAGTACCGCATCTACATACCTGAAGATCAGACGGGTACGTATCGCTTCCGGCTGAATGTCGCGCAGGATCAGAACAACTTTGCTGGTGACCAACAAAACGACGCTTGGGTGAATTTCGTCTCCGAATCGACGGGCGAAAGCATAGACGACTTCCTCGTCACGAATGGAAACCGCCCGGAGCCCGAAAACCAGGGATTCATCAAGCTTTTTGGCGGACCGGGAAATGGCAATTTCGGCTACGCATCCACCTATGATGGTCAGCCGGGCAATCCGAACATTGTGCTCGATGTCCAGGAAGCCGGCTTCTACACCATTCAGGTGGCCGGTCGGTCGCAAGGCTACCACATCGATTTCCTTGAGCTTTATCGTGGATCAGCGCCCAATTTGGGTGCGTCCAACTCGCAGTTTGTCGATGATGGCGATGCGACATCGCCACCTCCACCTCCACCCCCTCCACCTCCACCGCCTTCCAATCAGGACACCGATTTGAACATCGTGGTCTTGAGCCGTGGCGAAACGGTTGATGGGAACCTGCGCAGTGGAGACCGGATCGATGCTGACGATCTCGGGAACAACGTTCGGTTCACCGCTGAGGTGAGTAACAATAACGCGGTCGATTCCGTCGTGTTCGAGCTCTTCAGGCCTGGAAACGCGAGCAATCCGATTGAAAGGCGCGTTGAAAACGTTCCGCCTTATGATTTGAACATCACTGATCTTGGTACCGGTGACTTCGTCATTCGCGCGACGGCATTTGCAGGTCCGGACGGATCCGGTGGCCGGATCGGTAGTGTCGAGCAAGTGCGTTTTTCTGTTGAAGAAGATGCGCCTCCACCTCCGCCGCCTCCACCTCCTCCTCCGCCGTCGAACGCGGATATCACAACGATTACGGTCTATTCACAGAGCCAGGAACTGGACGCGGATTTAAGATCTGGGGAAACGCTCAACGCAGCTGATTTCGGCAACAATCTTCGCTTCAACGCCCAAATAGACAGCAACAATGTCGGATCGGTCCGGTTCGAACTGTTTGCGGCGAATAACCTGAACACGCCGGTGGCCGCGCGCACGGAGAACGCAGAAACATACGATCTCAACATCCCGGACCTTGACGCAGGAAACTACGTCTTGCGCACGACTTCCTATTCGGGCCCGAACACGACCGGGTCCGTTGTCGGGCGCGTCGATGAGGTGCGTTTCACCGTCGAAGATGGATCTCAAAACAACAATGCACCATCTGGTGACGCGACCATCGCGGTGATTTCATCAAGCACCTTGCTTGACAATGATCTGAGCGATGGCGATCGGCTCAATGCCGGCGACTTCGGCGACAATGTCCGTTTCACTGCGGACTTTGGTAACCTGAATGTGGGTTCTGTCGGTTTCCAGCTGTTCCGGGCAAACAATCTGAACGAGGCGATCTCGACGAGAACGCAGCGCGCGGAGCCATTCAACTTTGATGTGGGTGAACTCGGCGGCGGCGGTTTCGTCCTGCGCACTGTTGCCTATTCCGGTTCCAACATGGATGGGCGTGTGCTGGACAGCAGCGATACCGCATTCACCGTCTCAAGTGGAGGGTCCAGTGGCTCGTCTGGGCAACAGCCATCCAATGGAGGCAGTGGAAACTTCAATCTGTCGGTCATCTCAGACAGCAATGAGATTGATTCAAATTTCGTGGATGGAGACGTGCTCGCCGCATCCGACATTGGAGACAACGTTCGCTTCAGCGGAACCGTTGACAACGAAAACGAAGTCGGGTCTGTCGTGTTCGAACTGTTCGAAGGCAACAATCTCAACAACGCCGTCCTCGTCCGGGTCGACAACACCACCCCTTACGAACTGAACGCGGGCAGCCTCGACAATGGCAATTACACCCTGCGTTTGACCGCGTTTGAAGACCGCGGGGCCGGTGGACGCCAGGTGGGTGATCGGGAGACCATCTCGTTCAGCGTCGGTAATGGCAACGGCAATGGTGGCAATAACGGTGGTCGCCCGCAACCCGATACTCCACCGCAGACTGAGCAGCGCTTCGAGGCAACCGTTGAAACCTTCGAAGATGACGTGGAACTCGGTTCATCGCTGAACAGTCCGGATCTCGAGACGGATAAGACGATCCAAGTTCGCCTGACCATTGGGGAGGGCGCTACGAATGTGACGTCGGTTGACAGCGCGGTGTTGAGCTTTGTATCGGAACGCGGCCATGGCAACGGTCAGTCATCCGAGCTCGCATTCCGTGTCAAAAACAGCCTCGAACCCGAGGAATTTGGGGGTGACCGTGGCTTTGTCGGAGGTGTTGAACGCGAGACCTTTAATGGAACGTGGCGCAACAATGAACGGATTGAAGCAGTCGATCTGGCCGATCAAATCAACGCCTTGATCGACCGGCGCGGTCCGCTCAATGAAGGTGATACGATCAACGTTCAAATCACCGGTTCGGGCTTCACGAGGCATATCGAGCAGCAATCGCCGGAGCTGATAATTGTCGGCACTGGGGGAACAGCGTCATCAAATGCCACGAGAGATGCGAATGACGATGACAGCGCCTTCGATCTCTTCCTCATTGATGCGCGCAACGACCGGCGTATCGACGAAATCGAAGACGGCGATGTGGTCGGCGTTGGTAATCTCAACATCAACCAGTTGTCAGTTGAGGTTGTCGCAGACAATCCAGCCATTGAAAGCGTTCGCCTTAGCCTCGATGGAGACATCATTCGTGTCGAAAGCAAAGAGCCTTTCGCTCTGTTCGGTGACATCGGAGATGATTTCCTCGGTGGCACCATTGATCCGGGCAGGCACACACTCACCGTACAGGGGTTTGCGGGAAGTGGTGGCTCCGGCGCCGTAATCGTGGAGGAAGAAATCGAATTCACCACGACCTTAGAAGAAAATAACGATCAGATCCTCTAAGCGGGATCAATCAACTGAAAGGGCGCACTCCGGGGCGCCCTTTTTCTTTTAAAGCGCGGCCATTTCATCCACGATCTGCGGGCGGAGCAAGGCGGCAAACGCATCACCATTGTCCGCATAAGGCTCGCGTTCCCCTTCGCCCCAAACGGGCCCTGGCCAGGTGGCGTCTTTCTCAAAGCGCGCAATCACATGAACATGCAATTGGCGCACGATGTTCCCAAGAGCGCCGACATTCATTTTGTGTCCTTTGGTCACCGTCTGAAGGGCTTTTGCGGTGGCGGTGATTTCGTCCGTGAAGAGGGCTCGCTGTGCCCGGTGCAGATCGTACAACTCCTGAACTCCGGCCACCCGTGGAACGAGGATCACCCATGGATAGCGCACATCATTCATCAAAAGCACTTTTGAAATCCGCAGATCCATCAGTTCGATCGTGTCGGCCGCCAGCTTGTCGTGAAGGGAAAACCCTTGGAAATCGTCTGTCAAATCAGTCTCTTCTTATTGTTGTGAACGCCCTGCGGGGTGCGCAAAGGACGGTCAGTTGAATTCTTCCTTGCAAATCCGGCCGTGGCCTGAGATATGATAAGAAGGGAGGTTGGCGATGGACGTGCCACTCGCCAACCGGGTCAGGTCCGGAAGGAAGCAGCCCTAACGAGCCAAGGCTCGGGTCACCGTCCAGCCTCCTGCTTGCACATGAACGCGTGATTGCCAAAGGCGGGGTCGCAGCTCCAGATAAGCGCAGTCGTGGCATGGTGATGGGCAACCCACAAGATGTTTGTCGGTCACCCCCGTTCAATTTGCGCAAGAGTGTTAATGCCGCCCGAATTTGGTCTGGAGCGGCCCGTGACAGGGTAAAGTGCGCGAATGGGCGATGGGATCGAAAACCAGTCGGCAATGGCGTATCGCGTCCTCGCCCGCAAATATCGCCCGAGCACCTTTGACGATCTGATCGGCCAGGAGCCGATGGTTCAAACGCTCACAAACGCCTTCCGTCTCGGGCGCATCGCGCAGGCATACATGCTGACGGGCGTACGTGGCGTCGGCAAGACGACGACGGCCCGCATCCTCGCCCGCGCGTTGAATTATGAAACCGACGCGATCACCGAGCCGACCATTGATATGCCGAGCCACGGCGTGCATTGCGAGGCCATCATCAATTCAAGCCATATCGATGTCATCGAGATGGACGCAGCCTCGCACACTGGGATTGGCGACATTCGCGAAATCATCGACGCGGTGAAATACAAGCCCGCTTCGGCACGCTACAAGGTCTATATAATCGACGAAGTGCATATGCTGTCGACGGCTGCCTTCAACGGTCTTTTGAAGACGCTGGAAGAGCCGCCCGAGCATGTGAAGTTCATCTTCGCGACCACTGAAATCCGCAAGGTGCCCGTGACGGTTCTGTCTCGCTGTCAGCGTTTTGATCTGCGCCGCATCAGCGGTGAGAGGATGGTCGAGTTTCTGGCGGGTGTAAGCGAAAAGGAAGCGGTCGCCGTGAGCACTGAGGCGCTTGGTCTCGTGGCCCGCGCGTCCGAAGGGTCCGTGCGCGATGCGCTCTCCATCCTCGATCAGGCGATTGCCCATTGTTCGACTGGGGAAGGCGAGAACGCAGGCGTCACAGAAGATCAGATGCGCGATATGCTCGGATATGCAGACCGCGCACGTGTGATCGACCTTTTCGAACATGTGATGGCAGGCCGTGTGAAAGAGGCGCTCGCCGAGATAAAGGCCCAAAGCGACACCGGGACGGAACCGCTCGTCATCCTGTCCGACCTTGCAGACTTCACCCATCAGGTCACGACGGCGAAAGTGGCAGGCGCAGTGCCAGGCGGTCAGGCTCTTTCAGACCTTGAACGAACGCGCGCTGAAGAGCTCGCCGAAAGCCTGTCCATCCGCGTCCTATCGCGCGCCTGGCAGATGCTTCTGAAAGGCATTGAAGACGTTCAAAATGCAAACAAACCGTTGGCGGCGGCCGATATGGTGATCGTGCGCCTCGCTTATGTCGCAGACCTACCGACACCGGATGAAGCGATTGCGCTCATCAAGAAAGGCGGCGGAGCGCTGGTAGGTACGGACGGCGGATCGCCTCAACCCCAGGTGACTGGCGGCGGCAGCCCGCAAACGCCCCCGCAAGCGGGTGGGCCGATGGGGCATGGCAGCGCCATGGCGGCGCCACTGCCCGCAGCCGCACCCCTGGACCAAGAACCGGCGGCCCAGGCGGCACCCACCAGTCCGACCCCTCGGCCAACGCTCGCCACAAGCAACCCAACCCCCGCGCCAGCCACAGCCCCCGCGCCAGCCACAGCCCCCGTGCCGGCCGAGACGCCGAGCTTGCGCATCGCGCGATTTGAGGATCTCGTCGCTCTCGCCGAGGAAAAACGTGCCCTTACGCTGAGAAACGCGCTCGAAAACCATGTCTGCTTGATCGCATTTGAGAACGGTCATCTGGAGTTCAGCCCAACGGAGATGGCGCCGAAATCGCTGGCAAGCGACTAGAAAACCAAGCTGAAGGAGTGGACGGGGCAATCCTGGGCCGTGGTCGTTTCCCGAGAGGGAGGCGAGCCGCCCATCGCTGAGCAGCGTGCCGCAGACGAACGTCAGCGCACCAAGGATGCGGAAGAAGATCCGACCGTCGCAGCTGTTTTGCGGGAATTTCCGGGGTCAAGGGTGGTCAACGTCACATTTCTCGGCGAAGACACGGACAACGGATTGGACCCCGCACCTGATGCGGACATTGAGGGTGAGGATTAGAACAGTGAGGAAAGCGTCATGAAAGACATCATGGGCCTTATGAAAAAGGCCGGCGAGATGCAGGCCAAAATG
>JBCBTO010000041.1:0-10910 GCA_039818625.1 Pseudomonadota bacterium | reverse complement strand
CGTTGCAGTGTTTTGCTCTATCTTAGCTGCTTGCCAATCGTCAGGACCTTCAAAACTTGATCTCGCAATCGCAGCAAATCCGACCTTGGCAAATTATCCAAGCGTTGGAAAAACATATCTTTTGTTCAGCCCATTTACTGGCTACGAAGTGAGGTATTATGAGACAGAAGGCAGATTTTGGTCCTGGCTGTCGAGAGCTGAAGAAACAGTCCACGCCAGATGGTTCATCAAGCGCGATAAAAACGGCAAATTTAACAGCTTATGTTGGGAACGCGGCCCAGAACGCATCAACCCGATCTGGAAAAAGCCAGTTCCAATTGTCAATTGCCCTTGGGTTGGTGAAGTGATTAGTAAAATCGTCTCAGTGCGTGACGGCGATATATTCAACATCACAGGAGACAAACCGGTTCCCTACATCAGGTTTGAATGTGACCCCACGAATGCTTTCAAAAGTTCTCCTGTACAGATAAATCCGCAAAGGAAGTGCGACCAAAAACGTGCTAATAGGACTATTCAGTCTAAAGCTTTGGGCGACTTATCAATTTTCAGCATTGTAAACTCAAAAAAAGTTAAAAGAGCGCTGGATCCAAATCAGACGTTTAAAACCCCAGAGAGTTTAAAATTACCAAAAGAATAGTGTTTATCTACGCTCGCTATGCTTCTCACATCAACCTCTTAATCTCCTGCGCGATGGGCTTCACCACCTCGCGGTCTTTCCAATAATTCACATGGCTGAGCGGCGTGAAGCTTGAGAGCAGTCCGGCGCTCACTTTCTTGTCTTTGACGAGTGCGTTGTAGCTGTCGCTCAAGGGTTGCAACGGCCAGCCAAGTACGTCGTCATCGTCGAAGAAATTTACCCATTTGAAATCCGCATTCGGCTTGTCGATCGCCGTGATTTTGGCCCGCCCAAAGCCCGCCACGAAAATCGGGATGTTGCAGCCGGTCGTGTAAAGCCGGACCAGTGAGCCGCCCCGGCAAAACGCCTCTTCTTCCGCACTCGCGAAAGAGGGCGGCGAAGACCAAAGTCCATTTTGTGGTGACCGGCCCGGTTTCGCATCCCACAGATAGTTCGACAGCACCTGTCCGCCGAGCGACTGCGCGACCATCACGAGCTTGCCGCCCGGATCGAGCATTTGAAACGACGCCTTCAGTGTGTCGCAGATCGCCTTTTGCGCCTTGAAATAGGGGCTGTTCGTTCCGCTCTTCTGGGACTCCAGGCTCGCCGCATCACCAATACCGAACAAAACAAATTTCCGCATTTTGTCCCATTCGAGCCGCCGTTTCACACGATCGAAATAGTCAACCTGATTGGCCTGCAGAATGTCCTGATAGTAAACCTCGTTTGTGTGGAGTTCAGCGCGTTCCGCCGATGATAAGCGGTCGTCGATCTCATCGAAAAATCGGCTTGCATACCCGGTTTCCGTTTCGCCCATGCCGTGCACCGTCACCAAGGCAATTTTGGCCATAATTTCCTCCCTCAAAAAACAAACAATATGAGGCGTAGAATAGCACAAGATTGGATCATTAACGCAGCGTGGGGCGCTTATGGTATGGGGGTCTTGCAAAGAGGGGCGGCAGACCGATATCACGGTAAGACCCAACCAACCCCGGTGCCACGATGACAACGACCGCCGTCCAGACCGATCTCCCATCCGACCTGCCGCTCGACCTCATCGAGAGCTTCATAGGCTTCGACACCGTCTCGCGCCATTCCAACATGCAGCTCATCGACTTCGTGCGCGATTATCTCGGCAAGCTCGGCGTCTCCAGCAAACTGGTGCCCAACGAGGACGGTTCGAAAGCCAATCTCTATGCTACAATCGGCCCTAACGAACCGGGCGGTGTCGTGCTGTCCGGCCATACGGATGTCGTGCCGGTCGATGGGCAAAGCTGGTCGACCAATCCGTTCAAACTCGTCGATGGCGGTGATCGGTATTTCGGTCGCGGCACGTGCGACATGAAAACGTTCTGCGCGCTTGCGATGGGCATCCTGCCGGAGTTTTTGGAGCGCGCCCCGAAGAAGCCAATCCATCTCGCTTTCTCTTATGATGAGGAACTCGGTTGCATCGGCGCGCCATCGATGATTGAAAAAATGGTCGATGACGTGCCGGAGCCGATGGCGGTCATCGTCGGCGAGCCGACGGACATGAAAGTGGTGACCGGTCACAAATCCATCATGGGGGTCACCACCCACGTGACCGGCAAATCAGTCCATTCCTGCCAGGTTGATCGTGGCGTGAGCGCGGTCATGACGGCGGCCCGTCTCATCACCTATCTCGAAGACATGATGCTGGAAAATGCTCGCCGCGCGGACCCTCAATCCCCCTTCGATCCGCCTTATACGACGATCCATTGCGGTGTGGTGGAGGGCGGCACGGCGCGCAACATCGTCGCAAAGGAATGCACGCTCGTGACCGATATCAGAACCATTGCGGGTGAACATCCGATGGACTTCTATAAGCGATATGAAACCCATATCCGCGAAGAGGTAGAGCCGCGCATGAAGGCGATTGCGCCGGAGGCTCAAATCGTTGTCACCCCTGCCCATGTGGTGCCGGGCCTGGAGCCGGAAGCCGATGGCGGGGCTGAGCGCATTGCCCGGCAGATCACCGGCGATAATGGCGTTCATGCCGTCTCCTACGCGACCGAGGCGGGCCAGTTCCAAACGGCCGGATTTTCGGTCGCTATTTGCGGCCCGGGGTCGATCGACCAGGCGCACCAGCCGGACGAATTCATAACCAAGGACCAGCTCGCTCAGGGCTGGCAATTCATGAAAAAACTCACGGAAACCCTCTCGTAACACGGGCGCAGAGGTGCTGCGGCAGCGGTAAAAAGGCTTGTTTTTCAGGCTTTTTCCAACAAGCGATCGTTTCTGAGATTAATTTTCTCGAAGCGAAGCCGACTTTAAAATTCCAATCGTCGTCGAAATTGAGTGACCTTCCTACTTTCGTGATCAACAGGCACCGTTGTGTGCTGTCGATCAATGGAAGGACTGCTCCATGAAAGCGATAACAGCCAATCACCTGACAGGCGGTCATGTTGTGTTCTTTGCATCCGGCGGAACCTGGAGCAAAAACATGGATGACGCGGCACTTTATACAAATGATGACGCATTTGACGCTGCGATGAAGGCGGCTCATCTCGATCAGGATCGCCACTACGTTGTGGGCGTCTATGAAATTGATGTCGAACTCGCCGCCGGTGGTCCGCGGCCCCAGAAGTTGCGCGAACGCATCCGCGCGGAAGGCCCAACCACGGCCTATGGCGACGATGTCAAACCTGAATTTTCTAAAGCCGCTTAAGCAGCACCGATAGTGAAGGCCGTCTGCCATGTACCGTTATGATGAATTTGATGCGAAATTCGTGCGCGAACGCGTTGACCAGTTCCGTGACCAGATCGCGCGTCGTCTTTCCGGCGAACTGACAGAAGAAGAGTTCAAGCCGCTCAGGCTCATGAACGGCCTTTATCTGCAACTTCACGCCTACATGCTGCGCGTTGCGATCCCGTATGGCACGCTGAACTCGCGCCAAATGCGCATGCTCGCCCATATCGCGCGCAAATATGACCGCGGCTACGGTCACTTCACGACCCGCCAAAACATTCAATACAACTGGCCCACATTGGAAGATGTGCCGGATATTCTGGATGATCTTGCAAGCGTGGAAATGCATGCAATCCAGACATCTGGCAACTGTATCCGGAACGTAAGTGCGGACCATTTCGCCGGTGCTGCGGCGGATGAAGTCGCTGACCCGCGCGTTTATGCTGAAATCCTGCGTCAATGGTCGACGATCCATCCGGAATTCACCTTCCTACCGCGCAAGTTCAAGATCGCGGTAATCGGCGCTGACGCCGACCGGGCCGCCATGAAAACCCATGACATCGGTTTGCAGGTTAAACGCAACGAGGTGGGTGATCTCGGATTCGCTGTTTATGTCGGGGGTGGTCAGGGCCGCACGCCGATGATCGCAAAACTCGTCAACGACTTCATTCCGGAAAATGATCTCATCGCGTATTGTGAAGCAATCCTGCGCGTCTACAACATGTATGGTCGCCGCGATAACAAATACAAAGCGCGGATTAAGATCCTCGTCCACGAGACGGGCCTTGAGGAACTCAAAGCCGATATCGATGCTGAGTTCGACCGCATCAAAGACGGCGTCTTGCGGTTGCCGAACGAATCCATACGCGCGATTGAGGCGTATTTTGCCGACCCGCCGTTTGAGCAGGTTCCGTCGACAAGCAAAACATTCGAAGACCGCGTGGCAAGCGATCCGGCGTTTGCGATTTTCGCCGAGCGCAACCTGCATCCGCACAAGGTTCTCGGCTACACATCGCTCACGATTTCGTTGAAGCCCGTGGGCTCGCCTCCGGGTGATGCGACGGATGCGCAGATGGAAGCGATGGCGGATATCGCCGAGCAATATTCCTTTGATGAACTGCGCATCAGCCATGAACAAAACGTTATTCTGCCTCACGTGAAACTGGAGCATGTGACGGCGGTTTATGATGCGCTCGTCGCGGCAGACCTTCACTCTGCGAATGCCGGGTTGATCACTGACATGATCACCTGTCCGGGTCTCGATTATTGCGCGCTCGCAAACGCGAGATCGATCCCGGTCGCGGAGAGATTATCCGAGCGTTTTCAAGACATTGAGCGCCAAAAAGACATTGGCGAACTGAAGCTCAAGATTTCAGGCTGCATCAATGCCTGCGGCCATCACCATGTCGGCCATATCGGCATTTTGGGCGTGGATCGCAAAGGCGAAGAGCTTTATCAGATCACGCTTGGCGGCTCTGGCGATGAGAATACATCGATTGGAAAAATTACCGGCAGGGGCTTCACCTCTGACGAGATAGTGAATGCCGTGGAGACGGTCGTGGACACATATATTGGCTTAAGGGACGGGGCAGAAGAAACCTTCATTGACGCCTACCGCAGAGTGGGCGACGCACCGTTTAAAGAGGCCCTTTATGGTTCGACCTGAGCACAAAACGTTACAGACCACCATCTCTCCCGCCTGGCTTTCCGATGCGTCGGATTTTGAAGCGCTTTGGAGCCCTGCGGAGTACCGCGCGGCAGCACTCAACGCGCAGTATCAGGGAATGCCCACCGAACGGATGCTGGAAGAGGTAATCGATTTCGAATTTGATGGCGCGCTTTCGCTCGTCTCAAGTTTCGGGACCCAATCAGCGGTCCTTTTAAGTCTGGTCGCAAAAGTCGACCCGTGGATGCCGGTCTTGTTCATCGACACGGGAAAGCTTTTCCCTGAGACACTTGCCTATCGTGACCAGCTGGCCGATCGGTTGGGTCTGAAAGATGTCCAGACGGTTGCGCCGCGCCCCGCGTCCTTGAACCGGCAAGACCCTCATGGCGCGCTTTGGATGCAGGATGTGGAAGCCTGCTGCCATGTCCGCAAGGTGGAGCCGCTCGACGATGCGCTCGCGCCTTTCTCAGCGTGGATTTCCGGTCGCAAACGCTTCCAGGGCGCTGACCGCGCAGTATTGCCAACATTCGAGGCCGACGGCGACAAGATCAAGGTAAATCCACTCGCCACATGGTCGAAGAAGAAGATTGAGGCCTACGCCAAATATTACGATTTGCCGGACCATCCGCTCCTCGCTGAGGGGTATCGGTCGGTCGGCTGCGCACCTTGTACGCAGAAGACGCCGGAAGGCGCCGATGATCGTGCTGGCCGTTGGGCGGGCATGGGTAAAACGGAATGTGGCATCCACTTCGCCCGCGCGTCGTGAACGCCTCGGGGTGACACCAAAGATTAAATGTAAGGGGAATGATGATGACGATTTGGAAAAACGGACAGTTCTTCGAAGACACATGGATTTTTGCAGGTGAGGGCGATGTCCCCGCTGGCGATGTCGTTTTGGGCGTTGAAGCGTTGGAAACGCTCGCCGCTCAAGATCACGCTGGAAAGCTCGGTCTTGACGTGCATCCGGGCGACGACATGGACGCTATCGCGGCTCTCCTTGCGAAGGTCGATCTCGTTGTCGTCAACTTCCCGGCATTCAGCGATGGCCGTGCCTTCTCTCTGGCGCGCCTGATCCGCGAGAAATACGGCTTTGAGGGTGATATCCGCGCGAAAGGCGCGTTTATCCTCGACCAGATGCCGATGCTGGAACGCTGCGGTGTCACGTCCTTCGACATTTCCTCCGAGGCCGTTGCAACCGGTTTGAGACGGGGCGACTGGCCGGACATGCCGCGCTACTATCAGCATGCTCTCGATGGCGAGGGTGCGACATCGCGCATCCGTGCGGTCGATCCAAAACGTCCATGGCTCTCGGTCAACGTCGCCGGTGAAAACATTTACGAGCGGACGGCTGCATAAAGACAAGCAGCTCGAATACATGAAAAGCCCTGCGACATGTCGCGGGGCTTTTTTATTGCCGTGTTTTCAAGGGTGAGTGTTGCACCACAAAGATGGTAAGAAGCGGCAGGGCGAGGCCAACCGCAAGAACGGTCAAAAGAATAGAGCCGAGCTCGCCATAATTCGCTGCAATTTCCACCACACCGGTCTCCGGATTCTTCACCTCCCGCTCGACGACGAAAAACCGATTGAGATAGCTTGTCAGAAGACTGCTCGCGGACAGCGCGAGGTTCGAAAAAGACGCCATCACCGCGAAAAAGGTGGCCTTCAGATTGTTCGGCGCGTTTCGGGCAATCCAGGCGAGCATGGGGATCACAGCAATCTGCCCGAGGGGCGATTCCATGGCCGTATCGAGGATTGCGATGAACCGCGCGTCGACGATGCCGTTCGTGGCCGCAGCCGTCCATTCGTGAACGCCGTAGTAAAGCCCGATATTGGGCAAGGACAACACGGCGCCCGCAACGGCAAGCACGAGAATGATCGTGGCGATGGTGTGGCGCGCCATGAAAGGGCGCAGCACAATCATGCCCGCAAGCGTCAGCACCGATGTGATCAGTGTGAGGACGGATAAAAACTGCTGATCGAACTTGAGGATATCGATTTCAAACCAGCTGACACCCGGACCCGGACCCGGAATGGCGCGGAAGACGAACAGGATAAGCGCCGTCCCGAAGAGTGCTTTCGCCTGGCTCGGGCTGAGTTCACGCGCGAGCTGCATCATCAAGAAACCGATGATCAGAAGAGACGTCAGGAATATGATCTCTTTGGAATAGGGGATCTGATTCAATCCAACGACGAGGGTGAGGGCGATAAACGCGAGGCTGCCGCCGAAAATCAGGTAATTCGGGTCTGTCTTTTCCGAAAGGTCGTCCAGGCGGGCCGCGATCTCGCGTGCGCTGATGCCGGAAAGACGCAGGCGGCGGCCTTCGCGATGGCGCAAAAAGCTCGCCAGAACCACACCACTGATGGAAAGGAGCGGGATCGCCATCGCCAGAAGATAGATCTGCCCGTAGATCGCGACCTTTACCGCCTCAGCCTTCTCCGCAACCCCTGAAAACATGGTGATGTTTAAGAGCGAAACGGTGATTAGACCAATGAAAAGCGACACCCGTCCGAGCGTTTGCATCGTCGTATGCATCGCTTTTTCAAGACTTTCTGGAAGGGGATTGCCCGCCTCATCCACACGTGGAACCGCTTCAACGGACATCGCATCGGCAACCGCATCCTGAATGACATAGCCGCATGGTGCGAGAATCACGCTCGTCACATACCACGTCTCAAGGGATGCGATCTCCCGCATCTCTGCCGGATGGATGATGACGCCATACATGATTGTGAGACTGGCGGCGATGAAGAGGGCGCCGAGATAGACGAGGAGACCTTTCCAGCGCCAGAAAATATCGATGAGATGGCCGAGCGGCATCTTCGCAGCCCATGGCAAACCGGCCCAGAACAGAAGGCCCGCGAGAAATTCTGCCGACAGGTTGAGATAGTCTTTCACGACGAAGGTTGCGACGATGCCTGTTGCGCCTGAAAGTCCGGCTGCGAAATAGACCATGAGCGGCGGAAGAAACGACCAGCGAAATTGCGCCACGACCTCGCCGATGATGCGCTCAAACCAAACCGTCATGCTCGTCCTCCAGCCCTTCGCGGATCGTCCAATGCATCCCGTGCAGCAGCACACGCCACCATCCGCAACGGTGCATTTCAGCTGCAGATAGGAGTGGCGCGAGGGTGACGATCCAGCGTCACTATAAGCGCATCTGCGCGTCACGCGCCTCTGACAATCTCGAAATTGAGAACAATGTCCGACGACTATGGGGCACTCCGTCGAACTTCCGCTCCACCCGCGCCATCCTTGCCGTCAGGTGCGGTCAATTTGACCCATTGAGATGAGCAATCCACGCGACATGTCTGTCCGTAGAAACACGCAAACCAATCGTCAACCAAATAACATCCGGGGCCATGTTCGAAACGCTTGATCAGAAGATTTTCACGCTGTTCTTTGCGGTGTTGACGCTCAGCTATGCGTGGTTTTGCATCGCCCTGTCGATCGCCGTCGCCCACCGCAAGGCGTTGCGTGTCCGAGCGGAGCAACGCAGCACCAATGTGCATATCGCAAATGCCATTTTGGACCGTGTGGACCTGCGAGCGCACGGCCTCGCCATTCTCCTGTTTCGTGACCCGTGGCCGCTTTACGGAATTGCGGCCAAAGCGCGTCAAAGACATCGCATCGCCTAAAGCGGTGCCTTAACTCCAAACACGATAAAAAGAAGGAAATACAATGCTTTTATCAGCCATACTCATTGGTGGATTGATCGTCATGATGCTCTGGGATTCACCCTTATGGCCCGCATGGCTGAGCTGGGTCTTGATTCCCCCGGCCATCGCGGTCACGGTCTGGTGGTACGGTGTGCCGGAGAGTTTCGCCGACACCAGTCTCGTCGCGGTTTTGTGGGCGGCGACAGCCATGACGGTGGCCTTTTTCGGAACCATTTTCGCCTGGCCGTACATTATCGCGGAGAGTAAAGGGGATGCCTCCGGACAAAAGAGCACGACAGCTGAAGCGCGGTCTCGCGGCCTGAAGTTTTTCATCGACCCGACAGGCCTCGATGAGAAAATGAAAGCGCGCGGACGTCGATAATCACGCGCCTCTTAGGGGCGCGCTATACTTGCAACAGCAGGTGCTCGCGCTCCCAGGGGCTGATGACGCCCATGAAGGTCTCAAACTCTGAAAGCTTGATCGCTCGATAGGTGTGCACAAAGCTTTCCCCCAAAACATCTTTCAGTGGATCGCAGTCTTCAAACAGCGCGACCGCATCGAGAAGCCAGCGCGGCAGGCCGAACGGCTTGTCGCGCCCCCAGCCCTCAATGGCGGCCTCCGGCTCCAGTTCCTCAACGAGACCAAGATAACCGACCGCGAGCGACGCGGCGATCGCGAGATAAGGGTTGGCATCGGAAGATGGCACCCGGTTTTCAAGCCGCCGTGCCTGGGCTTTTGAATCCGGCACCCTCAAACCAACCGTCCGGTTGTCATACCCCCAGTGGACATTGATGGGCGCGGTCACGAGTGCGCGGGCCACCCGGCGATAGGAATTCACGTAAGGCGCGAGCATACACATGACGGCGGGAAGATATTTCTGGTGCCCGCCGATGAAGTGATAAAACGCCTGCGTCGGCTCGCCATCCGCGGTTGAAAAGATGTTCTGGCCCGTCTCGATGTCCACCACTGACTGGTGAATATGCATTGCGGACCCCGGCTGTTGGCTCATGGGTTTCGCCATGAAGGTCGCATACATGTTGTGGCGCAGCGCCGCCTCGCGGATTGTACGTTTGAAGAGGAACGCCTGGTCTGCAAGCTCAAGCGGGTCGCCATGGCGCAGGTTGATCTCCATTTGCGCGGCACCCTCTTCGTGGATGAGCGTGTCGATCTCAAGTCCTTGCGCCTCAGAGAAATCATAGATGTCGTCAATCACCTCGTCGAATTCGTTGAGCGCGGAAATCGAGTAGGATTGACGGCCCGCCTCCGGTCTGCCCGAGCGACCGATGGGCGGCTGGATCGGTTCATGCGAATCGGTGTTGGGTTTAACGAGATAAAACTCCAGCTCAGGTGCGACGACGGGCTTTAGCCCGCGCGCCTCGTAAAGCGCCACGACACTGCGCAAAACCTCCCTCGGTGCGCGCTTCAAGGGCGTGCCGTCGCGGCGCACCGCATCGTGGATCAGTTGCGCAGTCGGGTCACTTTCCCATGGCACAACGGTGAGCGTGGAGTAGTCCGGTACGATCTGGATATCGCCGTCCGTTGGATCGTGTTTGAAATGCGCGTCTTCAGCGGGATATTCGCCGGTGATCGTCTGGATGAAGATCGAACCCGGCATGGCCATGGTATCGCTTGAAAAGAATTTCGCAGACGGCATCATTTTCCCGCGTGCGACGCCCGCCTGATCGGGAATGATGCACTCGATGTCTTCGATGTTCCGTTTTTGAAGCCAGCGCTGCGCTTCAAAGGCGTTTGTCACGCCGCGTGCTGCGTCGTCCGATGTGTTGCTTGGCTGATCCATGGCCCGTTTCCGGTCTGTGATTCCAGTCAGTACAAAGGGTCGCACGTTTGGAGGACGCTCACCAGCCCCCGCCGCCGCCGCCTCCACCGCCGCCACCGGACCCGCCTCCGCCGAAGCCGCCGCCACCAAACGACGAGTTTGATGATTTCGGGGGTGGTACGGAAGCCGCCAGGCTGTCTGACAGCGTGTTGCCGATCTGCCCGATGCTGTCACTGATGCGACCGACCCGGCCATGGCCGCCATACCAGCCAGCGTTGTAAGAGGCAGCCGTCGCGCCCGCTGCACCGGCGGCCGCTGTTGCAAGCCACGTATCGAAGGCGTTTGACCACGGCTTTTCAAGGCCGAGCGCAACAGCATAAGGCAACAGTTTTTCAAAATGCTGCGGTGACATCTGCGGCGCGCCCTGAAGGTTCATACGATCTTTTTCCGCAAGGCTGATGTAGGTTTTCAAACCCTCGATTTTGT
>JBCBTO010000040.1:0-11036 GCA_039818625.1 Pseudomonadota bacterium | reverse complement strand
CTATCAATCGGACTCCACGCTCACAGTTTCACGCTTGTGACGGGTAGCATGGGGTAATGTATGGATTTGGCAAGCCATAAATTTGTCGCAAAAGTCCATCTGTCGTGTTTTTCGGGATTCGGGGCATGGCAAACACACTTTGTCGCCAGTTTTATTCCGTTCGTTCGCGGGGAAAACGCAAAACGGCGCGTATGATGCCACCGGCGTCCGGGTTTCGGGCGGCACAGCACACGCGGGGAATGGCAACGCCATGGATGAGGGCGCGGTCAGCCTCTGGGTCGGGATAGCGCTGAAGCTCATTCTCCGCCACGAGATCAACGATCAGATGAAGCGTACTTTCTTCCAAGGTGGGCATGCGCACAATACCAATGCCGCGAATTTCGAGAAGACCTTTGATGGCGTCAGGCGCACGCCCGACGATGACGTCGTCGCGACGCTTTAAAACAACCCGGTCATCGCTGACAAGGAAGACGGGAGCGGCAGTGTTCGAAGCATGGTCGATGAGGCCAAGCGCAATGGAAGATTTCCCGGAGCCGGACGGGCCGCGTAACAAAACGCCGTTTCCTGTGACATCCACAAGCGTCCCATGAAGTGTCTGGGGTGTCCCGCTCATGAAGCGGCGGGAAGGCGAACCCGGAAGCGGGCACCGGCGCGCCGCTCGATCCCGTCGAGCATGACGAGCCGGTTTTCCGCCGTGATCGTGCCATCATGGGCTTCGACGATCTGCTTTGAGATTGAAAGACCGAGCCCGGAATTGCGACCGAAGGCTTCCTTGGACGGTCGGTCAGTATAAAAACGTGTGAAGATCTTTTGCAGCGCCGATGGCTCAATGCCGGGGCCGTTGTCTTCCACCAAAACCTCGATCACGTCATCCACCCTGCGCGCTGAAACACGAATGCGACCTGCAATCTCCGGCACGAAGGTGCGCGCATTGTCGATGAGATTGTTGAACACCTGGCCAAGCCGCCCGTCATGGCCGTAAATCTCAAGACCGTCTTTGCCGCCGAGAGGCAGGGACAATTGCAAGTCCACCTTGGTGCCGTGGATTTCACGGCTCAGTGTAACGAGCGAGCGCAAGAGCGTGTCGACTGAAATGAGTTCCGCAGTTTCGCGCGCGAGTTCCGCGTCGAGGCGTGATGCGTCCGAGATGTCCGTGATCAAGCGGTCGAGTCGTTGAACGTCATGCTTGATGATGCCGAGCAGCTTCTCCTGATTTTCAGGCGTTTTGGCAAGCGGCAGGGTTTCCACAGCACTCCTGAGCGAGGTGAGCGGGTTCTTGAGTTCATGCGACACGTCCGCGGCGAAGTTTCCAATCGCGTCGATGCGCGCATACATGGCGTCCGTCATTTCATTCAACGAGCGCGACAGATGGCCCACCTCATCGAGGCGGCCCTTGAATTCCGGGATTTGCGTCCGGCTTGCCTTGGTGCCCGCTGTCCTTACAGTGTCGGCTGCTGCTGCAAGGCGCTTCAGCGGCGTCGCAATTGTGCCCGCAAGCACGATCGACAAGACAATTGTCACAACGGCCGCGACGAGAAAGACGCGGAAGATGCCGCGTCGCTCGGCCTGGACAATCTCGTCAATATCCGTGCCCTCGGTCGATAACAGCAACGCCCCGAGCACGGCGCGGAACCGCTGTACCGGGACTGCGACCGAGACGATAATCTGGCCGTCCTCCTTCACGCGCACAACGCTTGCATCACCACCCGTGAGGGCCGCTTCAACCTCCGGATAAGCGAGACCGTTCTTGCCGCCATGCTCTTCATACGTCGGCAGATTGGACGTGGTGAACCATGCGTTGATCGCGTTCGACATCCGCACCCAGAAGGGGTCCGGCTTCGGATCAATCGGTTCAAGGTCGAAGCGCAGGATCTCGCCGCCACTGTAAAGAAACTGCGAGTCGAGAATGAGTTCGCCTTCGCGGTCGTAAATGCGCGCGCGCAATTCGTCGGGTTCGATCAGCTGCCTTAAAACGGGCGCGACCTTCTGCGGATCAATCGGAAAGTCGAGACCGCCGACATCCGGCAAAATGACATTGTCCTCACCCCCGACCTCCAGCGCCAGAAGCTTTTCCGGATCGATGGTGATCGCATCACGCTCGACCGTCGCCGACGCTGACAGCGCGCCGGACATGATTTTGCCTTGCGTTAGGAGGCTTTCCACACGCGCATCGATCAAACCGGCACGAAACTGATTGAGAAACTGGATGCCGGCGAGAAGAACGACAAGGGCGACGAGGTTCAAGACCACAATGCGTCGGACGAGGCTGGCAAAGGCAAACGATCGGATTGCATTGGACAAGCGACCCAGAACCGACGGCGTGCGAGGTAACGGTTCAACCGGGGCATCGACCGGCTCATCATCCCATTTTATGGAAGGGGTCGTCTCGGCACGTGGCGCATCAAGCATCCGCCGGTTGGATGAGGATGTCCCATCCGCCGGGTCAAACTTCGTGACAACCCTATCTGCGAGCGTCTTGAGCAAGCTGCGGCTTTCTTCGGTTGAATGCGCATTTCGCCGACACTTTACAGCGAAGAGGCGAGTGATGCGAGACGGCAATCAAAAAGAGCACGCGAGCGATGCAATTTGGACAACGGGTCTGAACCCTAGCCTTCTTTGAACCGATAGCCGACGCCATAAAGCGTTTCGATCATCTCAAAACTGTTGTCGACCACCTTGAACTTCTTGCGCAGGCGCTTGATGTGGCTGTCAATCGTCCGGTCGTCGACATAGACCTGATCATCATAAGCGGCATCCATAAGCGCGTTCCGGCTTTTGACGACGCCAGGCCGTTGGGCAAGGGCGTGTAGAATGAGGAATTCCGTAACGGTCAACACGACGTTCGCACCATTCCAGGAACAGGTGTGGCGCTCGGTGTCCATCACCAGCCCGCCGCGATCCAAGATGGTGTCGGCTTTCTCTTCCACCTTGATGGCGCCGGGTTCGCGCGGCGCTGATCGGCGCAGAATGGTTTTGACCCGCTCGACAAGCAATCTTTGGGAGAACGGCTTCGTGATGAAATCATCGGCTCCCATTTTGAGGCCGAACAACTCATCAATCTCGTCATCCTTGGATGTCAGGAAAATGACCGGCATATCGCTCTCCTGGCGCACACGGCGCAAGAGCTCCATGCCATCCATGCGCGGCATCTTGATGTCGAAAATGCCCATGTCCGGTGCTTTTTGCGCAAAGCCGGCCAAGGCCGCCGCCCCATCGGTGTACGATTCGACGTGATATCCCTCAGACTCAAGGGCTATCGATACGGACGTCAAGATGTTGCGATCGTCATCGACAAGAGCAATTGTCGGCATGAATGGTCCCCTTTTTTAAGGCCGTTCGCCCGGTGGCGAAAAGCCCGTTTTTCTTGCTGCCTGACGTGTCCAAATGAAACGAATTGTGACACGAATGTGTGTGTCACAGAACTTATTGTCAAAATATAGACAGCGTTCGCCGTTTGGTCCCATGCCTCGCTCACAAGTTGGCCAACATCTCGGTGATGGCCAGTTATCCACGAAAACATGGGCAAATTCCGACCGGTATGGCTCGGGCGAGGGCCACCATCACACGGCATTTTCTCTCGCCTGTCCCAATCGTTAGAGCCGGTGGCGCCATCCGCCTCGTCGTCCGGTTTTGCGGGCATTGACGCGACGATATCGAGTGGTGTTTGCCAAAATTTGACGACGACTAGCAATTACATAAGAAGAAAAGTAATACCGCCATGGGTTGGGCAGTTATTTGTTCTACAGTCAAAATAATTAGCTTTTTGGATGTCTTAAGCGGCTGTAAATTGATCGGGGTGTGAATTAAGTATGTGGTCATCTTAATAATATTATTTTTGTGGCAAAAATATTTATTTCCGCTTTATTTCACCCCCAGATTTTGATGTCTTTAAGAAAAACCGCGCATCTTAACCACGATTTTCGGTGGAGACTTGGTTGCGTCCCTGATCGCTAGATCGTTATCTCGTGCATCACATGACTATTGTGCAGTGCAGCATAATGGCGTGAGCGGCTAATGGGTCCTGCGTTCAAAACTTGAGGAAGATATAGATGAATATCGGTGTAGAGCACGGCGTTTGGAACGAGAATTTTGGCGCTGAGAAAGCTGGCTTTGAAAGTGTCGGGACGGTCCACTGGAATTATGGTGTGTCCGAGCTTTATGAAGAATCCATCAAAAACCGTGAGGGTGAGATTGCGGCAGGCGGTGCGCTCGCCGTTGACACGGGCCAACACACAGGCCGGTCTGCCCAGGACAAGTACATCGTAAAAGACGTTGAGACCGCCGACCGCATCTGGTGGGACAACAACAAAGAGATGGAAGCCAAGCACTTCTCATTGCTGTGGCAGGACATGCTCGCCCACGCAAAAGGCATGAGCCTTTATGCTCAGGACCTTTTTGGCGGCAATGACAAAGCCCACCGCCTTCCAGTCCGCGTCTTCACTGAATACGCATGGCATTCGCTTTTCATCCGCAACATGCTCGTGCGTCCGGAACGTGAAGAAATCGAAAGCTTCGTGCCTGCGATGACCATCATCGACCTGCCGAGCTTCAGGGCCGATCCTGAGCGCCATGGGTGCCGCTCGGAAACGGTGATCGCCTGTGATTTCACCCGCAAGGTCGTGCTGATTGCTGGCACATCGTACGGCGGCGAGATGAAGAAATCAGTCTTCTCACTCCTGAACTACCTTCTGCCAGAAAAAGGCATCATGCCGATGCACTGCTCTGCCAATGTCGGCGAAGATGATGACAGTGCGCTCTTCTTCGGTCTGTCCGGCACTGGCAAGACGACGCTTTCCGCCGACCCGAACCGCACGCTCATCGGCGATGACGAGCACGGCTGGAGCCCGGAAGGTATTTTCAACTTCGAAGGCGGCTGCTACGCGAAAACGATCAACCTGTCGCGTGACGCAGAGCCTGAAATCTATTCAACGACAGAACGTTTCGGCACGGTCCTCGAAAATGTTGTGATCGACAGCGAGACACGCTTGCCGGATTTCGACGACGGCTCGAAGACGGAAAATGGTCGCTGCTGTTATCCGATTGACTTTATTTCGAACGCGAGCCTAACGGGTCGTGCGCCGCAGCCGAAGAACCTCATCATGCTGACGGCGGATGCCTTCGGTGTCATGCCTCCGATCGCACGGCTCACACCTGCGCAAGCCATGTACCACTTCCTGTCCGGTTACACGGCAAAAGTTGCTGGCACAGAAAAGGGCCTGACGGAGCCGACAGCAACATTCTCCACATGCTTCGGTGCACCGTTCATGCCGTTGCACCCGACCGTTTACGGCGAACTTCTGCGCGATCTCATCGCCAAGCACGACGTCAAATGCTGGCTTGTGAACACCGGCTGGACGGGCGGCGCACATGGCGTTGGGTCCCGCATGCCGATCAAGGAAACGCGCGCTCTTCTCTCTGCAGCTCTGGACGGCTCACTTAACGGCGTTGAATTCCGCACTGATCCGAATTTCGGTTTCGAAGTGCCGGTAGAAGTCGCTGGAGTCGATAACAAAATCCTGACTCCGCGCGAAACCTGGGAAGACAAAGCCGGCTACGACGCCCAGGCGGAAAAGCTGGTTGCGATGTTCATCGAGAATTTCGCGAAATTCGAAGGCCACGTGGACAACGCCGTGAAGGGTGCAGCACCCACGTCGGCCATCGCTGCGGAGTAATCCGGCACACAATCTGTTGCAAAAAGGCAGCCCTCGGCTGCCTTTTTTTGTTTAGCCCGTCTGACAGCCAAGCCATAAACTCCGTGTCAATGGGTGGCCACCAAAGTGCGCCCATGGGCATGGTCGACATCAGATTGAGAATTGCAGCGCGCGTCGCGCATCAAGAGGTGGAAGTCTTCACTCCATCCGCAGCGGCCACTGTTCTCGTCGTGGCTTATGGGCTGATCGTCGGGCTTTTCTGGCACCACGGCCAGCCGCATCCCTATGACAAGATGATTCACGCGGGGCTCTTCTCCGCGCTCATGTTTTTCGCATCGACAAGCGCCCGCAATCTGGTTCTTCTACCCGCAGTTTTCGTTCTTGCCATGGCAGTCATGGCAGAACCGCTTCAATACGCCGTAACCGGACGTGCTATGTCCGGCGGTGACGTGATCGCAAACGCCTTTGGGTGTTTTGTGGGGTTGGTAGTGCTGCTCCAACGCGACCGTTACTTCGAGCTTTGCGAGAAGAGCCCGTTTTTCAGGTCTGACTAGCGCTTGTCTGCTGCAGCTCCGGTCTCCGCCTTCGTTCTCGGCTGATACCAGTTTATCACCATCGCGTCGTAGCCCGGATGGGCCGTTCCGAAAACTCTGTCCCAGATTGAGAACGTGTTCGCGAAATTGTAGTTGAAGCTCGAATGGTGCAGATCGTGATAGGTCGAGCAGACGAAAGGCCACGGTCGTTTTGCAACCGGCGAGGCGAAAAACTCGAACCCCGAATGGCCGATCATGCCGACGAACTGGTTGAAGATGCGAATGGCGAAAATGACGACCGCCGGGCTCGGTGTGATGAACCAGATCGCGAGATAAAAGCTGTGTTCCATGATGGTGTCGACAGACCCGGTGCAGTCATTGGACCACACCGTTGGTGCGACATTTTTGTGATGTTGTGCGTGGAAGCGGTAAAGCGGTTTCCAATGCAGCATTCTGTGCGTGACGTAAAACCAGAAATCGAAGATCAACATTCCGATTGCAAACCACAAAAGGAAGCTCCACCAGGTGAGGTCCATCGGCGTGACTGTCCATCCAGCTTCGCGGGCCGCATAGCCGAAGCTTAAAAGAAACGCGGATAAAAAGAGCTTCTTGAACGACACACGGATATCGGCCCACTTGCGTTTCAGGCCATCGCGATTGGGTTGAATTTTGCGTTCTGGACATCGCGCCGTCAGCCACTCGGCGAACGTGCCGAAACTGAAATAGATCGTCAGAAGCCCAATCCAGGAGATGAGCGTCACCGCGACAAGATCCGTCAAAAACGACAAAGGCTGCTCCTCGACAAGGCATCGTGAAGCCAGATCGTTATCATGGGACGCTCCCGCCATGAAGTCTGTGCGTTGTCACAGGCCCATGAGCCTGATAAAGGGCCGGGATACATTTTGCCCTTGATCCCGGATTTCTCACGTGAGCGACACGCCTTACCTCGAACAAGCCCATCTCATTTCTCAGGCGCTGCCTTACATGCAACGCTACGACGGTCTTCCGGTCGTCGTGAAGTTCGGCGGTCACGCCATGGGCGACCCGGGCCTGCACAAGGCGTTCGCGCAGGATGTGGCGCTTCTCGCGCAGTCTGGTGTCGAACCGGTCGTCGTCCACGGGGGTGGGCCGCAAATCGGCGCGATGCTGGATCAGATCGGCATCAAGAGCGAGTTCAAAAACGGCCTGCGCGTCACCGACAAGGAGACGATGAAGGTCGTCGAGATGGTGCTTGCGGGCGCGATCAACAAGGACATTGTCGCCTCAATCTGTGCGGAGGGCGGTTACGCCGTCGGCATCTGTGGAAAGGACGGCAACCTCGTCAAGGCGCAAAAACTTTTGCGCACTGAGCGTGCGGCGGATTCCAACATTGAGCAGATCATCGATCTCGGTTTCGTCGGGCAACCGAAGGAGATCGAACCGACCATTGTGAAACTTCTCCATGGGCGCGGGATCATCCCCGTGATCGCCCCCATTGCCGCAGGCCATGACGGCCATACCTACAACATCAATGCGGATATCTTCGCTGGCGCAATCGCAGGCGCACTCAATGCTGAACGGCTCCTGTTTCTGACTGACGTGCCGGGCGTCCTCGACGGGGATGGAAATCTGATCAAGGAACTCGATGTGAAAACGGCGAAAGCGATGATTGTGGACGGCACGATTTCCGGCGGCATGATCCCGAAGGTGGAAACCTGTTTTGAGGCGCTGGAGCAGGGCGTTGAGGGCGTCGTGATCTTGAATGGCAAGACGCCCCACGCCGTCCTCCTCGAACTTTTCACCGAACATGGCGCGGGAACCTTGATCACATCATGACTGAGCTCGCCTCCTTCAGGGACGTCGACACTTGGATCTTCGACCTCGACAACACGCTTTATCCACGCAGTTGTGACCTCTTCTCGCAGATGCACGTGCGCATGACCGCCTATGTGCAAAAGGCGCTCGACCTGCCCCATGACGAAGCGTTCAAGGTGCAGAAACAGTACTACCGCGACTACGGTACAACCCTGCGCGGTCTCATGATCGTGGATGGCATCGACCCGCTCGACTACCTGGATTATGTCCACGACATTGACTACTCGCCAGTGCCGCATTCGCCAGACCTGCGCGCCGCAATTGACGCGTTACCGGGCCGCAAACTCATTTTTACGAACGGCGATGTACCCCATGCGAACCGCACGACGGACCGCCTCGGCATCACCGACCTGTTCGATCACGTGTTCGATGTCGTCGCCGCTGACCTCATCCCGAAGCCGGACCGCGTGACATACGAGAAATTCATTGCGACCACTGGCATTGACCCCGCTCGGTCGTCAATGTTCGAAGACCTTCCTCGCAATCTCGTCGTCCCCCATGACATGGGCATGGTGACAGTCCTGATTTCAGAAAGTCAGGAGGGTGAAGCGCTTACGATGGATTGGGAAAAGGCAAAGCATGACGCCGACCACGTCCACCATCGCACTGACAATCTGACCGGCTTTTTGCAAACCGTGCTCAGGACGCTTTAGCGCTCTCCGGTCCCGATTTGGTGCCCATGCGCGCGATGAAGAGCCCGCCCATCACGAGGGCAAGCGCGAGCGCGATGCGCGGGGTGATCACTTCGCCGAGGATGAGCGCGCCGAAGAGCACCCCGAAAACCGGTATGAAATTCACGCCGATTGCAAACATCGAATAGCCGATCGTTTGAATGAGGTGGAAACGGGAGATGAAGGCAAGACCCGTTGCCACAAGCCCGGCGAACAACAGCCATATCAGCGTGTTGGGGTTCAGATCCGTTGGAACCGGTCCACTCATGACGTAGCTCACCGGCACCAGAAGGGCTGTGCTCAAAAACAGGGTCCAGCACGACAGCGACAACGGTGGCATCGAGGATCGCCGCACCAGAAACCCGGATGTCACATAGCACATGGACCCGCCCAGAATGGCGAGTTGGGAAAGCAGGTTCGCCGTTCCGACGGACAAAACAACATCGACGCCGATGATTGAGAGGATCCCGCAAAAGCCCATGAGCACCCCGATGAACTTGGTCGGTGTCAGCGGTTCGTCTGACGTGACGAAGTGACCGACGATCACTGCGAAAAACGGACTGCCGCCCATCAGCAACGTTGCGACACCGGCATCAATCGTCAGCGTCGCCCAGCCGATCAGCGTGATCGGGATCGAGAAAACCAAAAGGCTGATTGCGATGACCAGCCGCCACTCTTTCAACCCACGCGGCCAGTGCAGTCCGCGCATAAGCGCAATCGGCAGTACGACGACAAGCCCAAGCGCTGCGCGCCCGACCGTCAGCCAGAACGGACCGGTTTCCGGCGCAACGATTTTCATCGCCACGACAGCAAGACCCCAAAAGGCCATGGTGACGATCAAAAGGGTGAGATCGACGGGTGTTGCTTTGCGAATGGCCAAGGAAAAGCCTTTACCACGCTCTAAAACGCGGATGGTTGAAGAAGCCCGATATGGGAGAAAGCGGGGGTGTTACATCTCTTCGTTATAGAACGCGCAAATCGTCCGCCAACCCTCGTCTGCCGTGTCGACGAAAGAAAAGAGCTCAAGGTCTTCAGGCGAGATCGTTCCTTCTTCCGCCAGCGCTTCAATGTTGATGACCCGCTCCCAGAACGCCTTGCCGAACAAAAGCACGGGAACGTGCTCCATGCGCCCGGTCTGAATGAGGGTGAGCGCCTCGAAGAGCTCATCCATCGTGCCGAACCCGCCGGGGAAGACCGTGATGGCCTTTGCGCGCATGAGAAAGTGGATTTTGCGAACGGCGAAATAGTGGAAATTGAGAGAGAACTCCGGCGTCACGTAAAGGTTCGGCGCCTGTTCGTGCGGCAGAACGATGTTAAGGCCGATGGATGGCGCACCGACATCGCTCGCCCCGCGATTACCCGCTTCCATCACGCCGGGTCCGCCGCCGGTGACCACGACATATTCCTTGAAATCGTGTTTCTTCGAAGTCTCGGATGCAAGCCGCGCGAACTTCCGGGCCTCATCGTAATATTTCGCGTTAGCTTCGAGGTTCTTCTTCGCAATTTCGGTTTTGGCAGCCCACGCTTCACCGCCGGGTTCGGGGATGCGCGCGCCGCCGAAAAGCACGACCGTTGACATAATGCCAGCCTCGGTAAGGATCATTTCAGGCTTCAGATATTCAAGCTGAAGGCGGATCTGGCGCAGATCCTCCGACAATAGAAAATCGTCATCTGCAAACGCAAGGCGATAGGCCGGATCCTGGGTCTGCGGTGTCTCGGGAACTTTTTTGACTTCTTCCACATCCGTGGTCGAACTTTTCAAAATCCCGAAGCGGCGCCCAAGTCTCGTTATCATCGACGGTCTCCAATGCTGCGATCGTCCGCAAAAGCGTTGCGTTCAAAGAACGCTTCGCATAACGTCCGCGCCACTTGCGCGCAAGCGCAAAGCGACAATGACCGCCTCCCGCAAACCCTAAAATGCCCACGGAAAGCATGAGACCATGAGCCACGCCGACCTTCAGACCACCATTGAAACCGCCTTTGAGGCCCGCGACACGATCAACGCAGAAACAACCGGCGCTGTGCGCGATGCGGTGATGGCCGCTCTCAAGCTCATGGATTCCGGCGAGGCGCGAGTGGCAGAGAAATCTGGTGATGGTTGGGTCGTGAACCAATGGCTTAAGATGGCCGTGCTCCTCTCGTTCCGCCTCAATGATATGGCCCCGATCACCGGCGGGCCGGATGGCGCGACCTGGTGGGACAAGGTCCCGTCGAAATTTGCCGGTTGGGGCGACGGTGAGTGGAAGGCGGCGGGCTTCCGTGCCGTCCCGAACTGCACGGTGCGCCATTCGGCTTATATAGCGCCGGGCGTCGTCTTGATGCCGTCC
>JBCBTO010000039.1:0-11275 GCA_039818625.1 Pseudomonadota bacterium | reverse complement strand
TGCCGTAGTCAATCGTCACCCCGTTTTCAGCGGCGTATTGATTGAGCACGGACGGAATGTCGTTTTTGGCGTGGCCAGCGGCGAAAAGCATGCCCGGCACGGCCTTTATGCGGGTGACACCCGCCTCGCGCAGCGTGTCGAGGCCTGTGCGGATCACCGGTGTTGCGAATTCCAGATAGCCGTGTTCGACCGGAACGCCCGGGTAAAGCTTGCGTAGGCCATCGGCGAGTTTTGCAAATTCTTCGACCGCGAATTTGTTTCGACTGCCATGGCCGCACACCATGATGCCGATTTTTTCCCGTGCTGGCATCGTAAGTCCCCCGTTTGGCTCGTCTGTCATGGTCGTCACTTCCCCGCGCCCGATCATGCAGTTTCCGCTTCGCCGTCGGACACCTCATCTTGATCGTCTTCCGTCGCCTTCTCGTCTTTGCCTCGGCGGCTTTTCACGACGAGGGCGGCAATCGCCGCAGCGGCAACGGCAGCTCCGAGCGCGACCCAATGGCTGTGCCCGGCGAGATCAGCAACATGGCCGACATGGGCGTGAGCCGACGTTACAGGGAAAACGCTCAACGCGGCGAAAAGGATGGAAATTTTTGGCATGTGTCCTCTCAGTGCCCGATTAAGCCCCCGGTTTGGGTCGGCCGCTTCAGGCGTTCGTTCCAGCCGCGTGAATGCGGCACTGATGATTATCAGAGTAGCGACCGTCTTAATCGACTATTGCGCGTTTTGCGACACAAAAGCGAAATCGCGCTTCGCATTTTTTGCTTGTCTTCAGCCGAGGAATTTTTCGATCTTGATTGAGTTCTTGTAAAGTTCAATGGCAGCGGCCAGATCTTCCAGGGCGGCGCCCGTGGATTTGAACAGGGTGATCGCGTCATCATCTTGGCGACCCGGATGGCGTCCGGCGGTGAGATCGAACAAATCGGCGATCACATCATCGCGGGAAATCACTCCGTTTTCCAACGGTTGGAGGATGTCGCCCCCTTCCGCGAGTGCTCCGTCGCGGGTGTCGACATAAACATCAGCCCGGCGCACGGCCTCATCATCACTCTCGCGCATCTTCGGCGTGAACGCGCCGACGAGATCGAGGTGGCTTCCGGGTTTCAGCCACGCGCCTTTGACAATGGGTGCAGTCGAAAGCGTTGCGCAGGAGACGATGTCCGCCTCGCGAACCGCAGTTTCGAGATCGTCCGTTGCGCTGATGGTTCCCTTCAAACCGTTCTCGCCCATTGCTTTTGCCAGCGTTTGCGCACGTTCCGGCTTGTGGTTCCAGATGGTCACATGATCGATGGAGCGCACGCTTGCATGGGCTTTGATGAGGTACGGTGCGAGGGCGCCAGCCCCCACCATCACCATCCTTCGCGCATCCTTGCGTGCTAGATAGTCGGCCGCCAAAGCCGACGCGCCCGCCGTGCGCCACACGGTGAGTTTCTGGCCATCGATCATGGCGAGCGGTGCGCCGGTGCGCCCATCCATCAATACGTAAGACGCCTGTACGGCGGGTTCGCCAATCTCGCCATTGTCAGGGAAAACGTTGACAAGCTTGACGCCGAGATACCCATTCGTGTCTTTGGCGAGATTGGACCAGGCTGGCATCAGCAACATCATCGCCTCGGCCTTGTCGCCGCGCGCGACCGGATGATGATGGCGTACAGGTGCGGTCACGTCGGCGCGGAAGCCGTCTCGTAGAACGTCTACGAGGTCAGGATACATGAAGAGGGTGTCGGTCTCAGAGGCCGAAATGATACGCATTCCGGTATTCCAATTCGCGCAATCTAAGCCTTAGGCGCGGGCAAGGCGTTTTTGCCCAGAAGCCCCACCTGCTGTTTGAACTTTTTCGCCTCGTTGCGTGCACGGGCGGCTTCGAATTTCTGGTCTCGCGCCTCGCGGCGGAAGCGCCCCTGCTTCATCCAGACGACCATCCCACCAATCACGATGCCCATGACAAGACACGCGAAGATGCCCCAATACATGGGAAAGGTGAAGCTGAGCGCCGGTGTTTCGGTGTTGAAGGGATCGAGATTCAGGGTCACGTGGTGTCTGTTGGCAACAGAAATCGCGATCAAAATAATCGCCAGCGGCGCGAAGATCAAAAATTGGAAAAGACGCTTCATCACAGTACCTACTTCGGCCTTTTATCGGTGTTCATGCCGCAAGACTTTATCGAGCAGAAACCCCTACTGCAATATTCATCTTTACGCAGATGCTGTTGAAGACGTGCAAGGGGGACCGCCGTCCCCTTACGCCATCATGATCCTAAGGTCCCGCCTACGCCTGGGGATGGCCAGGGTTCATGCGTTCGCGCATTTCCTTGCCGGTTTTGAAGAAAGGCGAGAACTTCTCTTCAACCTCCACCTTGGTTCCAGTGCGTGGATTGCGGCCAACGCGCGCCGGACGATGCTTGACCGAGAATGCCCCGAAGCCTCGTAGCTCCACCCGGTCTCCGCGTGCCATGGCGTCCGACACTTCATCCAGGATGGCGTTCACAATCGCCTCCACGTCCCGGTGATACAGATGCGGATTTTGATCTGCCAGTTTTTGTACCAGTTCAGACTTAATCACTGTTCAGTCCCCTTCCCTATATGGCGAAAACCCCTGTTATTCCGCGATATTTACGCCAGCCTGCCAAACCGACAAAAACCCGTCAAGGCCCGCAGCCGGTGTGGTGATGGACGATAGACGCTGCGCGCTCACAACGTCGGACAGGCCGACCATCGAAGCGACCGAATGGAAGATCGCCCGTGCGAGCAAGAAATCCTCAGGCGGCTTTGCGAGCGACCATGTGACAATCGGCAGGTCCTTGTTGATGTCTTTTTGTGAAACGAGCCATTTTTTGGCGATCGTCTCATCGCCGATCTCGTCAATCAGTTTGCGGTTGAGTGCCTGCTGCCCGGTGAAAACCGAGCCATCCACCAAGGGCTCAGCTTCGCTGTCTGTGAAGCCCCGGCGTTCTTTGACGAGATCGGCAAACCACGTGTACGTGTCGAGCAGCATAGCTTCGAGCATGGTGCGCGCCTCAGCGGGCGTCGCGTTAAACGGCGACGGTTCAGCTTTAAGCGGTGACGACTTGATTTCCTCCACGCTGACACCAAGCTTTGCGAGAAGTTCGGTCGCGTTTGGATATTGCAAAATCACACCGACAGACCCGATGATTGCGGTGCGTGGCGCGACGATATGATCGGCTGCAACCGCAACCATATAGCCCGCTGATGCGGCAAGCCCGCCGATGCTCGTGACCATCGGTTTATCGTCGCCAATGGCTCTGAGGGATTTATGCAGCAATTCGCCACCCACCGTCGTGCCGCCCGGCGAATCGACCGAGATGATCACCGCTTTGACATTCGTGTCTTTGCGGATTTTCTCAAGCTGCTCCATCGCATAGCGGCTGTTGGCGATGAAACCTGTGATGGGAATGCGGGCGATGTGGGCCGAGCGCTTGCTGAGCGCATCTGTTCCGCCAAGCCCAAATGAGCCGATGATTGCCAACAGCGCAACAGCGACTACAACGAATGTCAGAACTCGCCAGAAGGTGAGTTTTCGCCGCATGCGCCTGCGATCGAGGATATGATCTTCCGATAGAGTCATGGCCACGCCTTTCAACCGCAAATGGTGTTCAGCAGAAGGACTACTTGTCAAGATACCAACTCAGTGACAAGTCATTGTTTTTTCGGATGAAGCCAGTTTAACACGTTTGGCAAACTCATAAGGGATCAAACGCCATGTCAATTGCATTCGTCTCACAGTCGGCAACGAAAGATCAGATGGTCTGGATTGAAAAACTGGCGGAGCGCATGCCAGACGAAACGATACTCACTTATGATGAGCTGAGCGAGGCGGCGAAAGGTGATGTAGAGATCGCAATCGTCGCCGATCCCGATCCGGCGAAACTCGCATCGCTGCCAAAGCTCGTTTGGGTGCACAGCCTTTGGGCCGGCGTCGAGACGATGATGCGGGATCTTAAAGACGCGCCGTTCAACATTGTCCGCCTGCAAGACCCCGAAATGGCCCGGAAAATGGCGGAAGCAGTGCTCGCATGGGTCCTTTATCTCCATCGCGACATGCCCGCCTATGCGCGCCAACAGCGCGAACGCCTCTGGCGGGAGCGTCCCCATACCAAGGCTTATGATCGGCATATCGGGCTCGTTGGCCTCGGCAACCTCGGCATTGAAGCGGCGACGACACTGGCAGGCCTTGGTTTTCAGGTCTCAGGCTGGAGCCGGTCACCGAAACAGGTCGACGGGATCATGACCCATCACGGCGATGCCGGTCTGACGGATATGCTCGCGGCGGTAGACATCGTCGTCTGCCTGATCCCACTCACCGATCAGACACGCGGGCTCATGAATGAGATCCGGTTTGGTGCCATGCGCAGGGGCGCTGCCCTCATCAACTTCGCGCGGGGGCCGATTGTCGACACGGCAGCCCTTCTGTCGGCGCTTGACGATGGCAGCCTGTCACACGCGGTGCTTGACGTTTTCGATGAGGAGCCGCTGCCGACGAAATCGCCGCTTTGGACACACGAGAAAATCACGGTGCTGCCCCACATCTCAGGGCCGACAAATCGTGATACCGCGTCAGATATCGTTGCGGCCAACATCGCACGCTATCGCGAAACGGGAGAACTGCCGATCACTGTCGACAAGACGAAGGGGTATTAGAGAGCTCTTCTGCTGAACCAAAACCGGCCATGACTTACAAAGGCGAACGGCAAAGCAAGGGCAGAGGCGTCGGGTTCGATCACTCTTTCAACAGGGCGTTTGTTGTATCTGACGAAAGGGGGTTCTCAGCTTTTTCGAGCGCTGTTCGAGCGGTCAGATCGGAATGCGGCTCGCGCTCAAACGCCTGTTTGGGAGCCAAAGCCTCAATCTCATCTGACAGATGATCTTGGCTTTGAAAAAGGCCGCTGTCGTCGCTCGCATCCGTGCTCGCGTCGGCATCTTCTGAGTTCAAGCCATTCTTTTTGGCCTTGACGCCGTCCCGCCTGGCAAAATGCGGTTTGCTGTTTGTGGTTGATCCAAGCCGGTTGATGAACATGGCGTACCTCACTCTCGCCCCAAGCCTGTTTACCCGAATGACCTTACGGCAACCTGACCGGGGGCCTCTTGGGCAAAGAAAAAGCCCGATCCGCGACTGCGGACCGGGCTCTTGAAGCTTCGGGATAGGCGTGTGTCTAGTCGTCGCCTTCGCGCTCTTTCAGGGCAGCGCCCAGAATGTCGCCGAGGGATGCGCCGGAGTCCGACGAGCCATACTGCGCGACAGCTTCCTTCTCTTCGGCAATTTCGAGCGCCTTGATGGAGACACCGACCTTGCGGGTTTTCTTGTCGAAACTCGTAACACGGGCGTCCACCTTCTCACCAACGGAGAAGCGTTCCGGACGCTGGCCATCCTTGTCGCGGGAAAGGTCCGCGCGGCGGATGAAGGCGGAAATATCGCTGTCAGCGAGCTTCACTTCCAGACCGTTGTCTTTCACTTCGAGCACTTCGCAGGTCACGACCGCATTCTTGCGAATATCACCCGCTTCGGCAGCTTCAGCAAACTTGTCACCGCCAACCTGCTTCACACCAAGAGAGATGCGCTCTTTTTCGACATCCACATCGAGCACCACGGCTTTCACCATGTCGCCCTTGTTGTAGTCTTCGATGGCTTCTTCGCCCGCGCGGTTCCAGTCGAGATCGGACAGGTGCACCATGCCGTCGACATCGCCATCGAGGCCGATGAAGAGACCGAATTCGGTCTTGTTCTTGACCTCGCCCTCGACCTCCTGGCCGACCGGGAAGCGGTCTGCAAAGTCTTCCCAAGGGTTGGAAAGCGTCTGCTTGAGACCGAGCGAAATCCGGCGCTTGGATGGATCAACCTCAAGCACCATGACTTCCACTTCCTGGGACGTGGAGACGATCTTGCCCGGATGGACGTTTTTCTTCGTCCAGGACATTTCCGACACGTGAATGAGACCTTCGATGCCCGGTTCCAGTTCGACGAATGCACCGTAATCGGTGATGTTGGTCACGCGGCCGGTGAATTTCGCATCAAGCGGATATTTCGCCTCGATGCCATCCCATGGATCGCTTTGAAGCTGCTTCATGCCGAGAGAGATGCGGTGCGTTTCCTGATTGATGCGCACGATCTGAACCTTGACCGCTTCGCCAATCGTCAGCACCTCAGACGGGTGGTTGATCCGACGCCACGCAATATCCGTCACGTGGAGAAGGCCATCGATGCCGCCGAGGTCGACGAACGCGCCATAATCCGTGATGTTCTTGACAACGCCCTCGATGACCTGACCTTCGGCAAGGTTCTGGACGAGTTCGGAACGCTGTTCTGCGCGCGTCTCTTCGAGAACGGACCGGCGGGACACGACGATATTGCCGCGGCGCTTGTCCATTTTCAGGATCAGGAACGGTTGCGGCGTGTTCATCAGCGGAGCCACATCGCGGATCGGGCGAATGTCGACCTGTGAGCGCGGCAGGAAGGCAATCGCACCGTCGAGGTCGACGGTAAAGCCGCCTTTGACGGAGTTGAAAATCTGGCCCTGGACTTTCTCGTTCTTATTGAGCGCCACTTCCAGTTTGACCCAGCTTTCCTCGCGGCGCGCTTTTTCGCGCGACAGGACAGCTTCACCAAGCGCGTTTTCGACACGCTCTACATAGACTTCCACGGTATCGCCGACATTCAAGTCGCCATCCTGATACATGGAGCCGAATTCTTTGACGGGTATGCGGCCTTCGGTTTTGAGGCCAACATCGACGACGGCGAGATCTTTTTCAAAAGCGACGATCTGGCCGCGCAGTACACTGCCTTCAATCGGCAGGTCAGTTTGCATTGAGGCTTCGAACAGGCTTGCGAAGTCCTCGGTTGAGGGGTTGAGTTCGTTCATAAAGTCTCCTGAGAGCCGCCCGGTCGTTTTCTCAAATCATGTGACCGTGTTCGGCGATCGCTGGCGGGTTTGTGTTGCGCGAGGTGCCTGTCGGAGCGGCGAAAAAGCCCATGGATCCGGTCCATGCCAGCGTTGGTCCGATAAACACCCGGTTCTTACTCTTCCAGTCCGCTCATACGGGAAGGACATCACGCTCAAACGCCGCGTGTCTTCTCTACAATCCCAAGAACTGTCTGGAATGCGGCTTCTATACTCATTTCAGACGTATCGATCAAGTGGGCATCCGGGTCGACGACGAGCGGCGCGTCCGTGCGGTTTTTGTCGCGGGCGTCACGTTTTTCAATGTCGGCGTGGATCTCTTCAAATGACGTGGTGTCGCCTTTCGCCTCCGCTTCCTTGAAGCGGCGCCAGGCCCGCACCTGCGTATTCGCCGTGACAAAGAGTTTCACATCTGCCTCGGGAAAGACAACAGTCGCGATATCACGCCCGTCCAGAACGGCACCGGGGGCCTGCCCGGCGAAACCGCGCTGGGCTTGCAACAGTGCTGCCCGCACCTTGGGCATGACTGCGACCTTGGAGGCCGCCTCGCCAATGCGGTGGTCGGATAAAATATCCCGGTCCAGACCGGACAGGTCAAGGGTCGAGGCTATTTGCGTCGCCCTCTCCTCATCATCGAGGGGATAGCCCTTGTGCAACATGCTGAGCGCAACGCCGCGGTATAAAAGCCCGGTGTCGAGATGATGAAAGCCGAGTTCGGTTGCGAGCCTACGCGCAAGCGTCCCCTTGCCGGAAGCGGCGGGCCCGTCGATCGCAATCACGAAACTCATGAAAGGGCGGCCCCGAGGTCGCTCATAAGTTTCTGAAAACTCGGGAAACTGGTGGCAATATGGGTTGTGTCATCGACGTGAACGGGCTTGTCGCTCGCACCGCCCATCACGAGGAAGGACATGGCGATGCGGTGATCCATGTGGACGGCAACTGTGCCACCACCGGGCACCAATCCTCCGGTAACCGACAGCGAGTCCTCGCCTTCAACGCAGTCGACGCCATTTGCTTCCAATCCACGGGCCGTGACAGCAAGGCGATCGCATTCTTTTACACGCAACTCGGCGAGACCGTGCATGGTGGTCACGCCATCTGCGAAGGCCGCTGCAACCGCAAGGACAGGATACTCATCAATCATGGACGGCGCACGATCTGCGGGAACGTCGACGCCTTTGAGGATCGAGTGACACGCCCGGATGTCGGCGACTTCTTCCCCACCCGCATCACGACGGTTTTCAATCGTAAGATCGGCACCCATCTCCAAAAGCGTCTCCATGAGCCCCGTTCGGGTCGTGTTCATGAGTACGTTTTCAATTGTTACATCTGATCCCGGCGTGATGAGGGCCGCGACAATGGGAAACCCGGCGGAAGACGGGTCGCCCGGCACATCAACATGGCGTGGCTTCAGCTCCGAGGGACCTTTGAGCGTGATGGTCCGCACGCCGTCCTCCGCCGTTTCAACGGAGAGATCAGCCCCGAAGCCCGTCAGCATCCGTTCCGTATGGTCCCGGGTCATGACGGGTTCGATCACCGTCGTCGTGCCCGGTGATCCGAGGCCCGCCAGAAGAACGGCCGATTTCACCTGAGCCGACGGCATCGGCACACGATATGTGATCGGCAGGACCATATCTGGACCCTTGAGGGTTAACGGCAGACGGTCGCCGGAACTCGCAATCACCTGAACGCCCATCTCGCGCAGCGGATTCAAGATACGCCCCATGGGCCGCGATGATAAAGAGGCGTCGCCGATGAAGGTGCAAGCAATCCCGGAGCCCGCGACAAGCCCCATGCACAGGCGTGAGCCCGTCCCGGCATTGCCGAAATCGAGCGGTTGGTTCGGCTCAAGAAACCCGCCGATACCAAGACCGTTCACATGCCAAATGCCATCCTCATCGCGATGGACTGTCGCTCCGAGCGCACGCATGGCATCGGCGGTTGCGAGCACATCTTCCGATTCCAACAGGCCGGACGCCGTCGTCTTGCCAATCGCCGACGCTCCGAGCATCAAAACGCGATGGGAGATGGATTTGTCACCTGGAACGCGAACGCGGCCCTTAAGTCCATCCTTTGCCGCTTCGGCTATCATCGGCCTTAAGTGGGCGCCCTCATCTGTTGCGTGGTCGGTCGTGCTGTGTGCCATATCTTATGCCGTGGGGTCTTGCCGCCGTTGTCCTTCACCCATGAAACGGGCATCATCAAACTTGCATCTGCGTGTGCGGCCCTCCCTCTAACACGCGTTTTGGGGGGCGTCACCCTGTCTCATTGGACAAACACTGGAGATGGATACCGGCTGAGCTTGCACATTTCCACGCTGGTTGAGATTTCGCTTTGACACGCCTTGCCGACACGGGTAACAACGGCCAACTTTCACAGAAATTCTTGTTTCACGAGAGAGGTTCCCGTGGCATCCCCAGAAGCAGGCACGAAACGCGTTTGTCCTGAGACCGGCAAAAAGTTTTACGATCTCAATAAAGATCCGATCGTTTCCCCTTATACGGCGAAATCCTATCCGCTGTCGTTTTTCGAAGCCGAGAAGGCCGAGACCGTCAAGCAGCAGGCGAAGGAGAAACCGAAGAAAGAGGCCGACACCAGCGACAGCGACGACGATGACGACGAGCTTGATGCGCCAAGTGCAGAGGTCGTATCACTGGAAGAAGCTGATGCAGAAGCCATGGGCGATGATGCGGATGTCCCAAGCCTTGATGACGAAGAAGAGGAAGATATCGATTTGTCGGACGACAATGATACGTTCCTCGAAACGGACGACGAAGACGACGATGTGAGCGATCTTGTTGTCGATTCCGATGATGAGGACAAAGAAGGCTAAATATCTTCAGTATCGCGGGCTGGAGAATATGCCCGTTGCGTGCCTTTAAAATATTGAAGACGGGCTCTTGCTTTTGATTGGTTGGAGCCATAATACCAAACGATATTGAGGAGTTTGGTGGTCAAAACACCCGCCTCACCCATGGTTCGGGGCCTTAGCTCAGCTGGGAGAGCGCTTCGCTGGCAGCGAAGAGGTCAGGGGTTCGATTCCCCTAGGCTCCACCATTTAACACTCCACCCCCTGAATATACTGCTAACGCCTTGAATGGTATGGCGGTTTTCGGGGTTCTAGCTCCCTCAATTCGGCAGTATGGAATGCGGTCTGCAAAGGCCAGTTTGAGGACTGTGCGGCGTAGGGTGATGTTGCCATTTTCCCAAAGTTTCCAAGGGTTTGCGAGGAACTGGAGAGCGGGTTCTAGTTTTTCCTCGAAGGTACCCTTTGGTTCCGCCTGTTTTTGCAGATTTTCGGCCATGAGGCGCTTATCCTTTTCGAGCTTGGCGATCTTGTCCTCGTAAGTGCCAATGATCGTTGGATTGGTGGCGTCAAGGATGCGGGCGAGCAGCGAGTCGATTTGCTTGTCGATGGTCGCGATTTGTTTTTTGCCTGATTGGACAATGTCCTTTGCCTGATCTTTTCGCATGTCCCACGCACGGCGGAACATGGCCGTTGCCAGTGTTAGCAGACCCTTGGTGGGTTGGAGTTGTTTCACAAGCTCTCCAATGTCCGCCTCAACCGTATCGCGCTTGATGGACTTGCCATAATGATCGCAGGTCTTGGTCTGGCAAAGATAGTAGGGATAACGTCCGCCATGTCTGCCTTTGCTGAAGGATGATCGAAGAGGGGTGTCACAACCCGCACAGGTGACAATGCCCCTGAGTGCGAATTGATCACCGATATTCTTGCGCTTTGGGGCTCTGGCAACGCCCGCGCGGCGTTCCTGGACCTTCTCGTAGGTTTCAAGGGAGATCAGAGCCTCATGCTGGCCTGGCAGCCAGTGGATCCCATAGGTCTCCGAGCAGATATGGCCGGTATAGACGGGCTGGGTTAGAATATCGACCACTCGCTTTTGTTTGACTTCACCTTGTTTGTTGCGTGGGAAGTCAGGAAAGCTCTCAAAGAAGCGCTTTACCTCGGCCTGTGTCTGGAAACGCCCGTTCGCATAGCCATCAAAGGCTTCACGAATGATCCCGTCAAACGGTGGATTCGGGAAGAGCATCTTACCCCGTCCTTTGATTTCCTTGTAACAATAGCCAATCGGTGCCGTGTGGACGTAGTAGCCGTTTTCCATGCGCGCTTTCATTTTTTGCGCGACTTGCCGCCCATTTTGTTTGCGCTCCAAGGCGCCCTGGGCTGCGATGATGGTCTCGATGAACTCGCCTTCCGGTGTCTCTTCAAATTTGAAGTTCAGACATTCAATGGCAACATCGCGCCGACGGAACGCATCACGCAGATCAAGGAACGCCCGTGTATCGCGGCTTGCGCGTTTCAGATCATCGAAGATCACAACAAATTTCTGGTCTGGCTGGGCA
>JBCBTO010000038.1:0-11399 GCA_039818625.1 Pseudomonadota bacterium | reverse complement strand
CAAGGCCACAACGGTGAAGATACCTATATTTTTGGTGTCGGATACGGCCACGACACGATTAATGATGGTGCCGACAACCTCTTAGCTGGGCAGACCGACCTCATTCGCTTTGGAAGCGGGTTGAATTCCGAAGATTTGCGGCTCACCCGCGCGAGTGACGATCTGATCATTTCTTTCGAGGGCCTTTCCGATGTTTTGACGATTGAGGGTCAGTTTGATTTTGTTGAGACGGGTGTGTTCGGCGTTCGCAGTTTCACGCTGATTGAGACCTTCGAGTTTGCCGACGGGACGGTGCTCTCCTGGATCGATGTGACGAACCGCCTGATCGAGCAGGCCTCAACCGATGGCGACGATATGATCCTCGGCTCGCATTTTGACGATGTGATCGACGGTGGCGCGGGCAATGATGTGTTGAATGGCGCGAATGGCGAAGACACTTATGTCTTTGGCCGCGGCTATGGCCATGACCGGATTGAGGAATTCAACGACAACCTCCTCTCCGGTACCCATGACAGCGTCGATCTCGTCGGGCTCAACCGGTCGGATATCACGCTGTCTTCGGCGAATGGCGGCCTTGATATCATCGTCACGATCAACGACACCGGCGAGACGCTAACAATCGATAACCAGAACTGGTCGTCCAATATCAGTTTCTCGTCCTATCGTATCGAGGCGTTTCACTTCGCCGACGGCACCACATGGGATTTCCTCGATCTCAACCGTGAGACGATCCTCGATCAGGCAACCGATGGCGATGATATCGTCCAGGGGTTCTTCACAGACGATACGCTCGATGGCGGCGCGGGCGATGATGCGCTTTCCGGCGGTGATGGCGACGACACCTATATCTTTGCGCGTGGCTCAGGCCATGACACCATCCATGAGAGCGTGGCGATCGCGTTGGTCACCGATGACGATACGGTGTCCTTTGGCGAGGGTATCTCGCTTTCCGATCTCTTCATCGAGCGCCCGGTGGGCACCGATGATTTGACATTCACGATCCTCGACACTGGTGAGACACTCACCATCGTTGATCAGTTCAAGGCCGTGCCATCCGGCTTCTGGAACGATGTGGAGACCTTCACCTTCGCCGACGGGACGTCGATGGGCATTCAGGAGATCATCGATCATATTGCGGCCAGCGCCACAACGGACGGCGATGACGTCATCACCGGCACCACACTCGATGACACGCTCATCGGCGGGCTCGGCGACGATACGCTGAACGGTGACAAGGGCGACGACACCTATATCTACCGCCGCGGCGACGGGCATGACATTGTGAACGATGCCCATGCGGCGAGTTCCGGACCGGATCACAACGACCGGGTGCGCCTCATCAACATTGACCCCTTGGCCGTCACAGTAAGCGCGATGGGCGCCGACATCCTTCTGACCATTGCTGATAGCGCTCCGGGTGCTGCCGATGGCGGAACGCTGACGCTTATCCATGCGGGTGACGTCTTCTTCGGGCGCGGCGTTGATGCCGTCGCGTTCGACGACGGGACCGTCTGGAGCCGTGCTGACTTGCGTATCATGGCAATTGAGACGGCCGAGACCGATGGCGACGATGTCGTTACTGGCTTCAACACAGAGGACACTCTGGAGGGTGGGCTTGGCAATGACACGCTCATCGGGCGTGAGGGGTCGGACACTTATGTCTACACCCGCGGCGAAGGCGATGATGTCATCGACGACGATCATACGAGCCTCGGTGCCGACGGTATCGACACGCTCATCCTCCATGATATCGCCGTGTCCGATGTGAGCGTTGTCTTTGAGGGCGGCGAGAATGTCCTCATCATTGCGGAGAGCGCACCCGGTGCTGGCGATGGCGGGCGGATCACGCTCACCCACACGAATGACGACTTCCATCACAAGGGTGTCGACCGCGTGGCTTTCGATGACGGGACGGTGTGGACCGCCGCTGACATCCGCACGATGGGCGAGCCGACCGTGCCCGATGGCTTTGACGCGATCTTCTTCGGGACATCCGGCGACGACACCTGGAATGCGGGCAACGGCAGAGACTATCTCATCGGCGGTGGCGGGGATGATACGCTGAAGGGCCGTGGCGGCGCTGATCTTTATCTTTATGACGCAGGCGATGGCAACGATCTCATCCACGACAACAGTTCAAGTCGTACCGCGATTGACACGTTGGAGTTTGCCGATCTCAACGCATCTGACGTTGCGTTCTCACGGTCCGCGCGGGATCTTTTCATCGACATCGTGCCGACGGGTGAGCAGATCAGAATTCAGGATCAGTTTTTCTCGACCTATTACAATTACGGTATCGAGGCGATCACCTTCGCCGACGGATCGTCGCTGACCCACGCTGAGATCAACAACTCGGCCTGGTATCGCGGCACAGATGGCGATGACCGCCTTCAGGGCTCCAACACCAATGAGCGTTTCGACGGTCTGGCGGGTGATGACTACATTTTCGGCAATTCCGGTGCTGACACGATCTATGGCCGTGACGGCAATGATGAATTGCGGGGCGGGTATGGCAACGACCTCATCTATGGCGGCGCGGGCGACGACCTCATCATCGCATGGCATCACAATGATACGGCTCATGGTGGAGCGGGGAACGACACGATTGAGGGTTACAACGGCTATGACATACTCAATGGCGATGACGGCGACGATATCATCGACGGGGGCGCGCATTCGGATGTTCTGAACGGGGGTGCGGGCAATGACCGGCTGACGGGCGGGTCCTTCGATGACACGTTCGTCTTCGATACGGCAAGCTTCGGCCATGATACGATCACGGATTATCTCGACAATCGGGAGGATCTCGACTTCCGTGGCTCGGGCCTGACCTTCGCCGATCTCACGATCAGCCAGTCGGGCGGCAACACCCTCATCGCCACTGCCAACGATGAGAGCACCATCACGCTCCTTAACACAAACGCATCCGTCATCAATGAACAGGACTTCCTGTTCTAGGGATGAGCAACTGGCACATCACGCCTGCCGACTTCCGCTCAACCACCTGGCAGCTGGTTTGAAGCCGTCGATTGCACCTATTGTTTGAAGGGGGAGGTGACCTGCAGCATCCACAACGCTTAAAGCACTTTTTTGCTCCCGCTTCCCAAGCATATGCAATCCGTTTTTCAAATCCGACGTTTGAGGCCGCTTCCTGGTAGACGGGCATGATGCCCGTTGCCTAGGGTTGGGACTGCATGGTCTTGAGGGAATACGGGTATGTTTCTTTCGGTTTTTGATGTCTTCAAGGTTGGCATGGGGCCATCATCGTCACACACGATGGGGCCGATGGTGGCGGCCAAGCGGTTTTTGGAGGAAATCCGGGACGGCAGTTGGCCAAGACCGGCAGGTGCTGAGGTTTCCCGCGTCAAGGCCAGTCTGCATGGTTCGCTTGCATTTACCGGCAAAGGACATGGCAGCGACAGGGCGGTTATTTTGGGGTTTATGGGGCAAGCGCCGGATGCGATTGACCCCGATGCGGTTGACCGGATTCTCGCGCAAAACGCTGATACGAAGCGGATCGCAGCGGACGGACATCCGGACTATCTTTTCGATCCGGAAAGAGACCTCATCTTCGATTATGATGTCGCGCTGCCTGGCCATGCGAACGGCATGACCTTTACCGCCGAAGATGCGACCGGACGGATGCTTTTGAAGCGCATTTATTACTCCGTCGGCGGCGGCTTTGTCCGCGATGAAGAAGAACTCGCCGCGCTGCGCGAAGACAAAGACCCGGTGCCCGATGATGTGCCGTTTGCTTTTGCGTCCGCCAAATCAATGTTGAATATGGCCGCGCAGTCCGGGCTCACAATTGCTGCGATGAAACGCGAGAATGAAATCGCCACCATCGGTGCAACCCGTCTGTCGCAAGGACTTACCCGTATCTGGGATGCCATGGATGCGTGTATCGAGCGTGGGCTTGCCGTCAGGGGTGAGTTGCCCGGCGGGCTTTCGGTGAAACGCCGGGCGGCGGATCTTCATGCGAAGCTTGAGGCGCAGGCGCAGTCAAACCGGTTCAACCCGATGGTTGCGAACGAATGGCTCAGTGTTTACGCAATTGCCGTCAATGAGGAGAACGCCGCCGGGGGCAAGGTCGTGACGGCGCCGACGAACGGGGCGGCGGGCGTGGTGCCGGCTGTTATCAAATATTATCTGAAATTCGTTGATGGAGCGTCGAAGGCCGGGGTGGAGGAATTTCTGCTCACCGCCTCGGCCATTGGCGGGATCATCAAGCACAACGCCTCTATTTCCGGGGCTGAGGTCGGCTGTCAAGGAGAGGTCGGCTCTGCATCTGCCATGGCCGCGGCGGGGCTTGCTGCCTGTATGGGCGGCACACCTGAGCAAGTTGAAAATGCCGCTGAGATCGCCCTTGAGCACCATCTTGGCATGACCTGCGATCCAATCGCCGGTTTGGTGCAAGTGCCGTGCATCGAGCGGAACGCGCTCGGGGCTGTGAAGGCCGTGACCGCTGCTTCGCTTGCGCTTAACGGGGATGGGACACATTTCGTGCCGCTTGACAACTGCATTGAAACAATGCGGCAGACCGGGCGCGATATGAGTGAGAAATACAAGGAAACGAGCCAGGCAGGGCTCGCTGTCAATGTTGTGGACTGCTAGAAAAACAAGGACTTAGAGCCCGTTCTTCTCACAAATCATCTCGACCGGGCAGGCTATGCAATCGGGGCCGCGCGCCTTGCAGATCTGTTTTCCGAAGTTCAGCAACCAGAAGTGCCCATCGCGCATGGCCCAATCCGGTGCGCGCTCTTCGAGGGACTTGGCCGTTTGTTCTTCAGTCTTGCCGGATGCGAGGCCAGTGCGGTTTGCGACGCGGTGGATGTGGGTGTCGACGGCGATCACATCTTCATCGAAGGTGAAACTCATGACGATATCTGCGCATTTGCGCCCGATGCCGGGCAGGCTCATGAGGCCCTTGCGTGTGTTTGGAACAACGCCGTCATGATCTTCGATCAGCGCTGCGCAAAGCTTGCGCAGGTTTCGGGCTTTTACATTGTAAAGGCCGCAGGGTTTGATGGCGTTGACGATCTCATGGTCGCTGAGGGCCAGAATACCAACTGGTGTGTCGGCGAGCGTGAATAGCTGGGTGCTCGCCTTTGCCGTGTTGCGATCAAGACTTTGGGCCGACAACATGCAGGACACGCAGGACCTGAAGGCATTTGGCTGACCCTTCGGGCCTTTGGCGCGGTCTGACTTTCCAGGAAAGCGGCTTTTCAACTCGTGAAAGAGGGTGTTGATGTCGTTCTTGCTGAGCATGGGTGTAACGTAGCGCAGTCGGTCTTTGAGGCAATCAGGGGGCGTTGAGGCCAAGCGCCTTCTTTTTCGCATAGCGCCGTACCGACAGGAAAATCGGCACCATGGCGATGATCATCAACAAAGCAGCGGCGAGGAAGGGCGCGCCCGGCGCGTAAAGTGCCGCCTCACGTCCGGCGTCCGTGAACCGCGCGAAGAGTTGGGTCATCAAGACCGGCCCGATAATGGCCGCGATGCTGGTCAGGCTCGATATCGCGCCCTGCAGTTCTCCTTGCGCGTTGTCTTCCGTTTCGTTCGCCATGATGCCCTGCATGCCGGGGTCCAGAAAACCGCCAAGGGCTGCGGGGACCAGCATTGCCCATAACAACCAGTTTTCGGTGAGAAAGCCAAAGGCGATGAAAGCGAAAAAGGTGAAGAAGAGCCCGATCCAGACGGTGTTGATCTCACCAACTTTCGGGATGATCACGCGGATCAGCCAGCCATTCACCACCGCGTAAAGAAGCCCAAAAACACCGAGCGACAAGCCAATCATGCCGGTTGAAAAGTCAAACAGTTCAATCGTGTAGAAGGTCCACGTGCTTTGATAAGCGTGGTGCGCGATTTCCGACAAGAGATAGGCCAACGCGAGGCCGATGACGATCGGGTTTTTCGATATGTTTTTGAGCGTGCCGAACGGGTTCGCGCGTTTTAATTCGAACGCTCGACGTTTGTCCTCGCTCAAGCTTTCCGGCAGCACGAAGTAACCAAAGGCAACATTGATAAAACAGAGGGCGGCGGCGGCGAAGAAGGGAAGGCGGGTGCCGTACTCGCCGAGGACACCGCCGATCAGAGGGCCGAGAATGAAGCCGAGCCCGAAGGCTGCCCCGATCATGCCGAAGTTTGCCGCGCGCTCTTCGGGCTTGCTAACATCGGCGATATAGGCTGCGGCCGTTGAGATCGATGCCCCGCAAATGCCAGCGAAAATGCGCCCGATAAAAAGCCAGAAAATCGTCGGCGCGAAGCCCATGATCAGATTGTCGATCCCGAAGCCGAACAGGGAGAACAGGAGAACGGGACGGCGACCGAAACGGTCACTCAATGCGCCGAGAATGGGCGCGAAGACGAATTGCGGCATCGCATAGGCGAACAAAAGCCAGCCGCCGATTACCGAGGCATTGCTCACATTCACGCCCTCCAGCTCGCGGATGAGATCGGGCAAGACCGGCAGGATAAGCCCGATGCCGGTAATATCGATCAACAGCGTGATGAATATGAAGATGACGGCGCGGTTCATGGCCTAAGACGGATGGTGATGGTCTGAGAGCACCTAGTCACGAAGCGCAGGCGGTTGCCATCCGTAAATCCAGTTATAGCGTCTTGCGAGACCCTCACCGCCGATTTGCCTCAGGCCGAAGTCGCGCGCCATCGCCATTGGTCCGCGCCAGTGATATCGTCGGCCATTCTGATGCGCTTCGACCCAGACCTTGAAGACACGCTCCTGACGTTCTCGCTGGTAATCAAGCAGGGCGTCCTTTGCGTCGGCGTTCGATGCAAGAGCGTGGGCGAGGACTGCGGCATCCTCAATCGCCATCGCGCCGCCTTGCGCCAGGAAGGGGACCATGGCGTGGGCCGCGTCGCCTATCAGCGCGACCCGGTTATGGGTCCAGTCCCCGTCTGGTTCAACGGTAAAGAGCGGCCAGCGTGTCCAGTTTTCACCGCCCGATATGAGATTGGTCGCCTCTTTTGCCCAGGACCCATAGTGGAACAGCACATCCTTTTTTCTCGCCGGTGTCGACCATTTTTCGGCGCGTTCTTCACCCCTGACAACGCAGACGAGGTTAAGACGGTCTTTTCCGACCGGGTAATGGACAAAATGCGCGTTCGGACCAAGCCAGACGGTCAGGTCACCGGTGCTCGCCCCGTTTGGCACTTGCGCTTTGTCGACCAGACACCGGTAGGCGACACGGTTTTCAAACGTGAGATCACGGTCATTGAACAAAGGGCGGATTTTGGACCAGATGCCGTCTGCTCCGATGAGACAGCGTCCTTCTTCACGCATGCCGCCGAAAACGGCTGTCACTCCAGAGGTGCCGTTGCGCTCAAGGCTTTCAAACGGGCGTCCATAGGCAAGAGTGCTCGACGTCTTGGAAAGGGCATCACACAGCACTGTCATAAGATCATGACGGTGAATGACGAGGTAGGATGGATATCCCGTCTTGCGGAACACATCGCCAAACGGCACGGTGACAACAGGTTTGCCGGTCTTTCCGTTTCTGACGGTCAGCGTGTTTACTTCAAAAGCGTTGTCACGAATGGTTTTTGCGAGACCGAGCCGGTCAAAAACGCGCATGGCATTCGGAGTGAGCTGGATGCCAGCACCCTCGGCCGAGGCGTTTTCGCGGCGTTCAAAGACTTTTGTTGGGAGCCCGCATGCCTCAAGAAAAAGGGCGCTCGTAAGCCCCGCAATGCCTGCGCCTGCAATTAGAACGGTGTCTTGGTTGGCATTTGACAAAAACTAAGCGGCGTCTTCGACGTAAAGATTGCCCGCCGGTTTCGTCTCCGTCGGTTTCAAGGCCGGATTGTACCGATAAAGGGTTGAGCAGTAGGGGCAGACCTTTTCATTGTCAGAGCCCATGTCGATGAAAACATGGGGGTGATCAAACGGTGGGGTCGCACCGACGCACATGAATTCCTTGACGCCGATTTCGATGACTTCAACACCTTGGTCATTGGAAAAATGCGGAATGATTTGGTCAGCCATGACGATCCTGCCACAAGTGAAATCTCTTAGTGAAAGACTATGGGGCCGGATTGGGCTTTCCTAGTCATCCATTAGTCGATATGCCAGTTTTATGCAGCGGACGGAAGCGGCTTAAGGAAGCGGAATTGTGCATTACTTCAACTCAGACGGTGTCGAGCTTGCTTATCACGACGAGGGGGAGGGCGAGCCGATCTTCCTCGTCCACGGTTTTGCGTCCAATGCGAACACGAACTGGGTGTTTCCAAGCTGGTTCAAGACGCTGACGGATGCCGGGTATCGCGTCATCGCGCATGACAATCGCGGTCATGGGAAGAGTGAAAAACTATATAATTCAGAGCTTTACTCCTCAATCACGATGGCGGAGGATGTTCGCCGTCTGATGGACCATCTGAGCATCAAGTCGGCCTATGTGATGGGCTACTCGATGGGGACGCGGATCACGGCCTATTTGTGCCTCAATCATCCAGACCGAGTGAAAGCGGCAGTTTTTGGCGGGCTCGGGATGGGCCTTGTTGATGGCGTGCCGGGTAGCGAAGCTATTGCCGACGGTCTTCTGGCTGATGATCCGGCGCAACTTGATGATCCACAAGCAATCGCGTTTCGGACCTTCGCCGATCAAACCAAGAGTGACAGGAAGGCGCTCGCTGCGTGTATCAGAGAATCACGCTCGACGATTTCCGCATCCGATGTTAGCCGGATCACAACGCCGGTTCTTCTGGCCGTTGGGACAGAAGACGATGTTGCGGGGGATCTCGACGGGCTTTTGACGCTTCTTCCCAATGGTGAAGCCTGTCCCATCCCGCGCCGCAATCATATGCAGGCCGTGGGTGACAAGGTTTACAAAGCCGGTGTTTTGGCGTTTTTGTCAGGCCAGATTTGAGGGGGCGCCCGCATCCCATTTGTGCTCTCAACGCAATTTCTGAACGGTCGGGTCAAAAATTCTCAATCGTTACATGCTTCAACCATGGCGAGACTTCGCTATATTAAGCGAGCAAGAACAGAGTGTGTGGTCCTTAAGGAGGGTCCGTCATGAGCCAATCGTCCACGCTCGGTACGCCGCAGCTGAGAGAAGTCGACCCGGTTTGGAATGAACTCCGGCTGGAAGTCGAGTCAGCTCTTCAGCGAGAGCCTGGCCTTTCCGCCTTCTTTTACTCGACGGTTCTCAATTATGAGACATTTGAGGAGGCCGTTGCCGGTCGCATCGCCGACCGTTTGGAACACAAGGATTTGCGCGGCCTCATGGTGCGTGATGCGTTCCGCGAAGCGTTCGCTGATGAGCCGGAACTTGGCGCGATCATCCGGGCCGATATTGCGGCGGTTTATGAACGCGATCCCGCCTGCTCGCGGTTTTTGGAGCCGTTGTTGTACTTCAAAGGCTTTCACACCCTACAGGCGCACCGGTTGGCGCACTGGCTCCACAGTCGGGGACGCAAGGATTTCGCGCTTTTGATACAGTCTGCGATTTCGGAACACTTTCAGGTCGATATCAACCCGGCCGTCTCCATGGGACGCGGAATTTTTCTCGACCACGCGACGAGTGTTGTGATCGGTGAGACAGCCGTCATCGGCGACAATGTCTCCATTCTTCAGGGCGTGACGCTCGGTGGGACAGGCAAAGCGGGCGGTGACCGCCATCCGAAAATCGGCAATGGCGTGTTGATCGGGGCGGGTGCCAAGGTTCTTGGAAATATCAAGATTGGTGATTGCTCGCGGGTTGCCGCAGGCTCGGTCGTCTTGAAAGACGTGCCACCTGAGACCACCGTTGCGGGTGTTCCGGCCAAGGTTGTTGGTCTTGCCGGATGCGCTGAGCCAGCGCGGTCCATGGACCAGATTCTTGCTGAGAAAGAGCATTAGATCAGGCCGTCAGGGTTCTCCCTCTTTTCAACGGCAGGTTCCCATGTCATAGAGCCTCAACCAATCTGTTGATCTGTCGAACGGGGCTGATGTGGACCGCACCGAAATTATTAAACTTGAAAATTATCTGAAGCGCAGGTTCAACACTGCGGCCCTCGAAGTGCGTCAGAGACCGACGAAAAAGGATTCCGCCGAGGTCTATATCGCCGATGAATTCGTCGGCGTGCTTTATCTCGACGAAGACGACGGCGACCGGTCTTACGACTTCAACATGGCTATTTTGGAAATCGACCTCGACGAGTGAACCTGGTCACGGAAGGCGCATGGATGTCAGCATCAATGCAATGCGCCGGTTGATATCACGCCAGTCATGCAAGATCAGTTCATGAAACCGGACATGGGCGATAAGCCCGGGCACCAGTTCAAAATCAAAAAGGCACGTGGGTTGCAGTTTGTTTTTGACGGCTGCCTCGGCCTGAAGGCATCTGGTGACGAACACCCCGTCCGTGTCGCGGGCGTAAAAGACATTTTCCCCCGCATATCCTGATTTTGGATCAAGTTCCTGTCCGATCAGTCCGCTCGGCCCTTTCCAGGGTTTTCCGACGAAGAAACGCCGGTAGATTTCGTTGAGCCTGCGCTCCGGGGTGCCTGCGGATTGTTCTGCGACGAGGGACAGAAATATCAAAGAGCCAGCTTCAGACGTGTCGTTGAAGACGCGCTCATTGTCTTTTGCATAGCCGTCGAGGGCTGGCCATGAAAGATAAAGATCGATCCGGCCCTGCACGCCATCCTGGCGCTGGTCTTCAAACCGGATTTTGTTTTTGGGAATCGACAGTCTGACGTCACCCAACGTCACCGTCACGGGCTCTTTGTCGCGCGTGTGACTGCCGAGCACAACCGGGTCTGTTGCGTATTTCAATGCCCGCTCCACGCCGACAACAACGCCTAAAAAGGCAAGGGCGAGAAGGACGGTTTTTGTTATCTGTTTTGTGTTGGTCATTTCTGGATGAGGTGCGGCAATGGTCTCTTTGGCAGTATTGCCGATTCACCACGTCCAGAACACCGCAGCGCTGTTGGCATCCGGTTTGCCTCGTAAAAGATACCATCTTGAAACGTGTCTCAAATCGGGATGATTTTTGACAAAACGAGCGATTTTGACGGAGCGCGACCGAAAATGACACAAACAGAGCTGATGCTGTCCGTTTATCTCATCATGACGGGTTTTGTCTGTTCAGGCGTCCTTTCAAGCTATTATCAGTGGATGCGTTCTGAACCTGCGGGCTTCGCCGTCAACTACGAGACATGGCTTTCCGGTTTCGGTGGTGTCCTCTTTTGTGCCTTTGCCGGGCCGTTCATCATCATGCGCAATACATTGCGTGGGCGACGCATCGAAGGGCGCCCAGTTGGCTGGGTCGTCGCCGCAAGTGCAATTGCCACAATCTGGAGCTTTTGTTCCGGATTGATCATCGTCCATTTCGTCCTGACGATAACGGGCTCAATGTCGGGCGTCGCGTAAGACAAGGGCCGTCACTTTTTCGGG
>JBCBTO010000037.1:0-11449 GCA_039818625.1 Pseudomonadota bacterium | reverse complement strand
GTTGTTCAGACATGCTTGGAACTCTCCATGTTGATAATATTGATTTTATCTATTCTCTTTTTAATATTTTATTTAGATTACTCCAAAAGGTACAAGCAGGCAAAAAATAAAGAAGAATATGAAAAAATAAGGGACAAATTTGTTTTTCGATTTGTCATTTCGATTCCATTAGTTTGGGTATCTGTCGTTTTATTTGGAGCATTTCTGAAAATTTGTTGCAAATATGATTTATTCAAATGATTCGTTTTTTTGTCGACGTATTCTTCTGAGAGATTGTTGTTTGAAGCGGATAGCAAATATATTTTATTTAAATTAGCCGTTGATATAAAGATTGTGTACCATTGCGAGAAATTGATTTTGACTTGCAACGAGTACAGTATATCATTCAGCTTTGTCACTGCCGGGCTTGACCCGGTAATCCAGTTCTTTGGAAAATCTGCTCTGGATCCTGAGGACAAGTCTTGGGATGACGGAGTTTTTCGGGCTGGACCCTGAAACAAGTTCAGGGAACGCGGTGTTTGTGCCATTTGTTGTGCCTGCATCATCTCTCACTCCTCCCGGAACGCGCGGTAGGTGGCGTCGACTACCGGTGAGATGAGATAATCCGCCAGTGCGCGCTCGCCCGCAATGAAAAACACCTGCGCAGGCATGCCGGGATAAAGCGCCCATAATCGTCTTACAAACTGTCTCAAGAAATGCCCCGCCACGTCGTTTTGCCCCCAACACGATCCGAGTTGTTCTCTGGCTTTTCTAAAACGTAGCCCAGCCGTTTCCGATTAGGAAGATCGTCTCTCTTCACGGTTTTACCCTGTGAACCGAAAGCTCAAATATCGTGGCACGCGGCCTTCGCGTAGGGCTTTATCCTCATAGCGCGTGCCGGGCCATCCTTTCCAAGGGGCGAGACACTGGCTCAGGTCACCGTCGAGCCACTCAAAGGCGGGGTGATCGGCGCAGTGGTCCAGTGTCCACTCCACATAACTGTCGATGTCGGACGCAAAGCGAAATTCGGCACCGGGTTTCAACGCCCGCGTTATGCGGTCGAGATTGCGCTTTGAGACAAAGCGTCGTTTGAAGTGGCGCTTCTTGGGCCAGGGGTCGGGGTAGAGGAGGTAAAATCCACTGAGACTGTTTGCTGGAAGCCAGTCGAGGAACGGTCCCGCCTCATCGTGGTAAAGACGGATGTTGCGCACGCCTGTGTCCTCAATCAACACGAGCGCCTTTGCCATACCGTTTCGAAACGGTTCGATGCCGACATAACCGATATCGGGATTTTCAAGCGCTCTGTGAACGAGATGCTCGCCGCCACCAAAGCCGCTTTCAAGCCAGACTTCGCGCACGGGCGGGTCGAACAGAGTGGGCAGGGGTGTATCGGTCACTTCATCGCGTGTGAGGAGCAGTTCGGGCAGGAGATCGGCCATGAGCGTCTCTTGCCGCAGGTTGAGTGGCTTTCCGGCCCGCCGACCGTAAAACCCTCGCTTTTCCTGACTTCCAACCTTATCCGACACGGCGATGATGTCCGTTTACTTCACTATCTCACGTGCCGCTCAAGGCAGTGATGGGCGGAAACTGGATGCAAAACACTGCCCGCGGTGTTTTCGTCGAAGACAAAATCTCCCGGACGGGGAGCCCGGGACCGGACTGTATCGCTCACAAAACGTTCAAAGTGCTTTCTTGAGAGCATCGACAAGGTCGACCCGTTCCCAGGAAAAGCCGCCATCCGCATCCGGTTCGCGCCCGAAATGGCCATAGGCCGACGTCCGCGCATAAATCGGCTTATTGAGGTCAAGATGCCTGCGGATCCCCGTCGGCGACAGGTCCATCACCTCGCCGAGCGCTTTTTCAAGAGCCGCCTCGCTGACTTCGCCCGCGCCGCCCATGTCGACATAGATCGACAGCGGTTGGGAAACCCCGATCGCATAGGAAAGCTGGATCGAGCACCATGGTGCGATGTCCGCCTCCACGACGTTTTTGGCAAGGTAGCGCGCGGCGTAAGCGGCTGAGCGGTCGACTTTCGTGGAGTCTTTGCCGGAGAATGCGCCGCCGCCATGGGGGGCGTAGCCGCCATAGGTGTCGACGATGATCTTACGTCCCGTTAAGCCACAGTCACCATCTGGTCCGCCGATGACGAACTTGCCTGTCGGGTTCACATGCCAGACGGTCTCAGGGGTCACCCAGCCGTCTGGAAGTTCATCCAGAATGTAAGGCTCGACAATGGCGCGAATGTCGTGAGACGAGAGGTTTTCATTGGCATGTTGTGTCGATAGGACGATTGAAGTTACGCCAACGGGCTCCCCGTTTTCATAGGCCACGGTAACCTGGCTCTTGGAATCTGGTTCCAGCTTCGGCTCGCTTCCGTCTTTGCGGGCTTCGGCCAGGCGGCGCAGGATCGCGTGGGAATAATGGATCGGTGCCGGCATGAGCGCATCCGTATCCCGGCAGGCATAGCCAAACATGATGCCCTGGTCACCTGCGCCTTCGCCTTCATTATCACTTTTGACACCGCCGACATCGACACCTTGGGCAATGTCCGCCGACTGCGAGTGGAGAAGAACGTCGATATCCGCCGTCTCCCAGTGAAACCCGTCCTGCTCATATCCGATATCTTTGATCGCATCGCGGGTGAGGTCTGATACCTTCTCGTGGGTGATGCTTTGAGAGCCGCGTACCTCGCCGGCGATCACGACCTTGTTCGTCGTCGCCAATGTCTCGGCCGCCACACGCACCTGCCATGGGTCAGACCCTTCATCGATGGCCGCCTTGAAATAGGCGTCGACGATCGTGTCCGAGATGCGATCACACACCTTGTCCGGATGTCCTTCGGAAACGGATTCACTGGTGAAAAGATAAGAAGTGCGGGCCACGTTTTTCCCTTTTTGAAGAGGTGCTGGAGGGCGAGCGTTCGTTTGAGTGCGAACGGACCCTGCACATCGCAATTTTACGATGGATCGTCAATAACGGTTGTCGATGTCGTGAAGAAGCGTGGGATGATTATCAGATGGGCGCTTTGTCATCGCCAGCAAGCGAGCGGACGAGATCAACAATACGCTTTCTGACCTTTGGGTCCGGTATGCGGGCGAAGGCTTTGTTCAGTTGCAAGCCTTCCGGGCTCGACAGAAACTCGACCACGTAGGATGAGCTTGCCTCGGCCATTTCGCCGCCTTCTTCCTCGCCGGGCCCCGGGGCACCTTCAAAGAAAAAGGACACGGGCACCTGAAGCACATTGGAAATGCTTTGCAAGCGGCTTGCGCCGATGCGATTGGTGCCCTTTTCATACTTCTGGATTTGCTGGAACGTGATGCCCAGATGTTCGCCAAGTTTTTCCTGACTCATACCCGTCATCATGCGCCGTAGTCGCACACGACTGCCCACATGGACGTCGATTGGGTTTGGTTTTTTCTTACCCGTCATTATTGGATCGACCTTTCTCGCTCGACCATTGTTTCTTGCCCGGTTATGTTCCGCAGCTTTTATTTTCTGTGGTCACCACATGAGGCAAACCACGCATCGCTTTGACTCACTATGAAATTTTGGTCATCGGGGGTCAACTGACCTATGCATTTATTTTCAAGCTCCTGTGACCGACCATCACAAATGCTATCCCCAATATCACCCAAAAGCTCAATATTTTTTTCGAGGTCGGAAAAAGTAATACAACCTGAGAGGGCAAAAGCGAATCAATTATTCCCGCTTCGCCGAGCGGAAGCCGGTGAATGACCCGGCCTTTCGCGTCAATGACTGCCGAGATTCCCGTATTTGCTGCCCGAACAACCGGTTTGCCTTCCTCAATTGCGCGGATTTTTGCCTGATGCAGATGCTGATAGGGGCCTGATGTCACGCCGAACCAAGCGTCATTTGTGACATTCAATATCCATTGTGCGCTCAGGGCGTCATTGTTGAAAAAGACTTGCCCGGGAAAGATGATCTCATAACAGATGAGCGGCAGAAACGGTGGTGCCGCTGGTGTCGTCATCGCCTGCCGCCGCGTTCCGGCAGTAAATCCGCCACGGATTTGTGTAAGCTGACGCAGTCCCCAGTTTTCCAGAATTGCCTGAAAAGGGAGATATTCACCGAATGGCACCAAGTGCACTTTGTCGTATGACGATTTGATCTGCCCTTCGTGGTCGATCACGTAGATGGAGTTGTAGACCTTCGGGCTCCTCTCGCCTGGCAAAAGCGGGTCTGTCCGAGCGGCACCCGTCAGAAGTATTGTGCCCGGTGGCAGTAGGTTGCCAATGGCGGTGAGTGCGCCTGGTGCATCGGCAAGAATGAAGGGAAAAGCGGATTCAGGCCATATCAAATGAGTTGTGGATAACAGACCGAGGTTGTCCGGGGATTTGTTGCGCCTCGACATTTCCAGGTAGCGATCGAAAATGACAGTCTCATTTCCCGGTTTGAACTTGTCCTTTTGATCGATGGCAGGCTGAATCACTCTCAAGCTGACGCCGGCAACGGTGGTGTCTTCCGACATTTCCAAGCGCACAAAGCCAAACAGACATAGGATTGCAAAAAGCGCCGCGCATCCCGTCATGAAACGGCGATCCGCCTTTTGACTTGTGACGGAGGCATCTGTGTCATCGCTCAACAAGACAGGCGCTGAAAAGACGAGCACTGCGACGAAGCCGTAGGTGTAGAGCCCAGTAATCGAAACCCCCTGGCTCAAGACATCATTCGCGGCTAGCAGATAACCTGCGCTGTTCCAGGGGAAACCGGTGAGTACAGTGCCTCTCAGCCATTCCATGAGTGCAAAACTCGCAGCCAATGAAACGATCCGGTACCAGCCATCGTGCCAGAACATGCGGGCGATGCGTGTTGCAAGACCGTAGAAAATTGCGAGGAAAGCTGGAAGGCCTACAACGGCGATTGGCAACAGCCACGCGAATTCTTCCGCATCGACGAGAAAGGCTGAGCCAATCCACCAAATGCCCGCGATAAAATATCCAAAGCCAAACCACCAACCACGCCAGAAAGCGGGTGACAGGAACGTCAGGCCGCGTTTTTCTGGGTCCGGTGTCGCGCCGTCGAGCAGCAGAACGAGAACCGGGAAGGTGACCCACATCAGCGGAAAAAAGTGGAATGGGGCTTGTCCGAGGGCGGAGACCGCGCCCACTGCGAAGCTCAATGCGTGGGCCCGCCAGCCTGATAGGAGAATGATGCTGTGGGCGAAGTCCCGCGCGCGGGCAAGTGGGCTCACTGTTCGCCTTTCCCGTCTATCGTCGGGACGTCAGCGCTGTCGTTCAGGCCCAGATTTGCAATATTGGAGTTTGCAGCAGACCGATCGCGTCCTCGCCGACGTTTCACAGAAGCTTTCGCGCGCATGATCCGCACCTGGCGAATGCGGCGCGGGTCTGCGTCAACGATTTCAAGGTCAAAGCCTCCGAGCGCTCGAACCACTTCACCACGCACCGGCACCCGCCCGAGTTCGGTGAAAATGAGCCCGCCCAATGTTTCGATGTCGTCATCCTCCGCGTCGAGGTCGAGGGAAATTCCGAGTGTCTTGCAGACCTCGTCAATGGAGACCCGAGCGTCCGCGCTCCAGCGGTTCGGCCCGTCTTCGACGATGAGAGGCACGTTGTCATCATCATGTTCGTCTTCAATGTCGCCGACCACCGTTTCGACGATGTCTTCCATCGACAAAAGCCCGTCAGTCCCGCCGTATTCATCGATGACGAGGGCCATTTGGGATCGCGTCGCCTGCATTTTCGCCAGAATATCAGGGGCGGGCATTGACGGCGGCACGAACAGCACCGGTCGCAGGATTTCGATGGCGTCAAGCTTCTGCGTCATGTCGACGGTGCTCAGGTTATAATCCACGACGTCGTTTCTGAAATGGCCGTTTGAGGTCTCTCCGCTGTTCGGATTTTTCTCGGCGTCTCCCATGACGATGCCCATGACATCTTTCACGTGAACGATGCCGATCGGGTCGTCCAGCGTTTCGCGGTAAACCGGCATCCGGGAATGGCGGGATTCCTCGAAGAGAAATAGGAGTTCACCCAGCGTGATTGTCACGTCGACCGCGTCGATATCCGCGCGTGGCACCATGAGATCATCCGCGCGCACCTCGCGCAGGCGCAGGATGTTGGCGAGCATGGCGCGCTCTTCCGGGCTGAAGGTGAGGTCTTCATCTCCCTTTTCGAGCACCACTTCGAGGTCCTGGCGCAGCGTGGCGTTCTTCTTGAGAGAGAAGAACGACCGCACCCGGTCGAGAAAGCTCATGCCATCGGCAGCGTTGGATGTCCGTGCGTTCTGGTTTTCGGGATTTGAACCCGGTTCCGCGTCGCCATCCGGCGCGGCCGTCTCGCTCGTACGTTCAGCGTTGGGAGAAGAGGGGTCACTCGTCATGGTTTAACTGTGTCGCCATAAGGGTCAGCAAGACCGAGAGTTTGCAAAATGGTGGTTTCCAAGCCTTCCATTTCATCCGCATCGTCATCATCGATATGATCGTAACCGAACAGGTGCAAGAACCCGTGCACCATCAAGTGTTGAACATGGTGCATGAACGGTTTGTTCTCAAGCGCTGCCTCACGGGAAATCGTCTCCTCCGCAAAGACGATATCGCCGAGATAAGGTCCGAAACACTCCGCATCCGGCCCCTTCTGCGGGAAAGACAAGACATTGGTCGCGGTTTGTTTTGCACGATGCTGTCCGTTTAGGGCTTTAATCGTCGCGTCGTCTGTGAACAGAAGACTGACCTCAGACCCATCTACGTAGCGTTTTGCGGCTCTTAAACTCGCGTTTGAACTTGCGGATAGAAGCGTTTTCTCGGCGAGTGCTTCCAATGCCAGGTGGTCTGGCCACGCGCCTGCCTCAATCCGGCAATCAACAATCAGACCGCCGCCGTCCGAGCCGCTGTTAGCCGTCATCACGTGCGCCCATTCGCTCGGCGTGTTTTGTGTCTTCATCGTAGGCATCGACGATGCGGGCGACTAATTCGTGCCGGACCACATCCGCCGCTGTGAATTTGACTTGAGCAATCCCCTTCACCCGGTCTAACACCCTCAGTGCTTCGACGAGACCTGAGAGGACACCGCGGGGCAAGTCGATCTGGCTCGGATCACCTGTGACGAACATTTTCGATTCTTCGCCAAGGCGTGTCAGGAACATTTTCATCTGCATGGATGTCGTGTTCTGGGCTTCGTCCAGAATGATTGCGGAATTGGCAAGCGTACGCCCGCGCATGAAGGCGAGCGGTGCGATTTCAATCATGCCTGAGGCGAGTGCGCGTTCGACGCGTTCGGGCGGCATCATGTCGTAAAGCGCGTCGTAAAGGGGGCGCAGGTATGGATCGACTTTCTCTTTCATGTCGCCTGGCAAGAAGCCGAGGCGCTCGCCCGCCTCCACGGCTGGGCGGGTGAGGATGATGCGATCCACATCGCCGCGTTCCAGCATTGCCGCTGCGAAGGCGCAGGCGAGGTAGGTTTTGCCCGTTCCGGCGGGGCCGACGCCAAAGATGAGTTCCTTCGCCTGCATGGCGCGGATGTAATCATCCTGCGTTTTGGACCGGGCGATGATCGTCTTATTGCGGGTCGAAATCTGCGCGAACTTCACCTTTGATTTCTTTTCCATGGTCGGCAGGGTGAGCTGGTTTGCCTCATTCGCGACCATGCGAATGGTGCCTTCGACCTCGCCCGGGTCTATCGTCCGTCCGAGGCTCACTTGTTCATAGAGGGTTTCGAGGGTTCGATGGGCATGGTCACATGCGCCTTCGCTGCCCCTGAGTGTCACCTGATTGCCCCGTGCGATGGCTTCAACGCCGACGCGTTGTTCTATAAGGGCGAGGTTCTGGTCGTATTGGCCGAACAAGTCGCTTGCGAGGCGGTTGTCGTCAAAAGCGATCACGCGTTCGGTTACAGTGGCTTCTTCGGCGGGCGCTGTCATGGTTATGCGACCCCTTGTTCTAACCTGCCGGTCTTCAATTCAGCGAACAGGGAGTTGGAGCCCACTTTGGAAATTGTTACCCGCGCGACTTGTCCGATGAGATCGGCGGTAGCTTCCACCTGCACGGCTTGCAGATAAGGTGAGCGTCCGGCGAGCTGGCCTTCAAACCGTCCTTTGCGTTCCAGCAGCACATCCATCTCTTTGCCAAGGCAGCTTTCGTTGAAGGCGCGTTGCTGATCACTGAGCAACGCCTGAAGCGCGCGGAGACGCTCCGTCTTGACGCTTTCGTCCACCTGCATCGCCTCTTCTGACGCGGGTGTGCCGGGTCTCGGCGAATATTTGAATGAATAGGCCGAGGCGTAGGTTACACGCCGGACGAGGTCCATCGTGTCTTCGAAATCCTCATCGGTCTCACCGGGAAAACCCACGATGAAGTCGCCCGATAGGGCGATGTCGTGCCGCGCTCTACGGATGCGGTCAATGACCCGGAAATAGTCATCGCGTGAATGGCGGCGGTTCATGGATGACAGAATCGCGTTTGAGCCCGACTGCACGGGCAGGTGAAGATAGGGCATCAGGCAGTCGAGATCGCGATGGGCGGCGATCAGTGCATCATCCATGTCGTTTGGGTGACTTGTCGTATATCTGAGGCGATCGAGCCCATCGATTTCGGCAAGGGCAAACAAAAGCGTGCCGAGGCCGATTGGCTTTCCCGATGCATCGTCACCATGCCAGGCGTTCACGTTTTGACCGAGAAGCGTGATCTCTCGCACGCCATGTTCCGCGAGAATACTCGCTTCTTCGATGATTTGAGGGAGCGGGCGCGATACTTCAGCTCCGCGGGTATAAGGCACAACGCAGAACGAACAGAATTTGTCACACCCTTCCTGAACGGTCAGAAATGCGCTCGCACCGCGGGCCTTGATCTGCCGTTTCGTCGGGGCCGGCAGGTGGTCGAACTTGTCCTCGATCGGAAACTCCGTTTCGACGAGACCATCGTCCGCATTTCGCCCTTTGGCGCGCGCGACCATCCCCGGCAATTTGTGGTAGCTCTGCGGGCCGACCACAAGGTCGACGACCGGTGACCGGCGCTTTATTTCCGCCCCTTCGGCCTGTGCGACACAGCCTGTAACGCCAATCACCGTCTGTTTGCCCGCGTCCGCCCGCCGTTCTTTCAACTGGCGCACCCGTCCGAGTTCGGAATAGACCTTTTCGGATGCTTTCTCGCGGATGTGGCAGGTGTTTAAAAGGACGAGGTCAGCGTCATCGATCACATCTGTCTGGTGATAGCCATCACGACCAAGCGCGTCGGCCATGCGGGTCGTGTCATAGACGTTCATCTGACAGCCATAGGTCTTGATGAAGACCTTTTTGGGCGTCTGTTCCTCGTCGCGTTCAGGCATTGTCGCCATGGCGGCCCGGGTGTTCCTTCTTAAACAAAATGGCGCGAGCCAGCGTTTTGCAAGCCCGCTGCTAACATTTGCCACTGATGGACGGTTTTGCAGGCCTTCGCAAGCTTAATCCGGTAAATCCTTCAGGCGCACTTCACAAAACCTCCAGGTTTTTATCCTCAAAGCTTCCTGAGCGCCGCCGTTTTCATTGTCCGAACGGTCTGTTCAAGCACCTTGGCGATCTGTTTGCGGTCATCGTCTGGCGTCACATCCAGTGGTTGGCCGAAGGTGATGGTCACATCAATGGCACCGGTTTTGAGGACCGACCAAAGATGCGAGGCCATATCCATGTCACCGTAAAAACCGGTCAGGTTGCGGTCATGACCGTCTGTTTTGATTCCGTGAAGGTGTGTGTATGCGATGGCCACCGGCTGGATTGACAGCGTGGACAAACCGCGTTTTGCGTTGGCAACGCCGAGGAGTGCAGGGCGGAAAGGAGCCACATGGGCGCCCGATGTGGACGTGCCTTCCGCAAACAAGACCATCGTGTCTCCGTGATCAAGTCGCGCGCCGATTTCCTGAACCTTGGCAAAGGTTTTCGCGCGCTTTTCACGATTAACGAACACGGTCTCTTGCAGAGAAGCGAGTGTGCCGAAGAGTGGCCAGCGGGATACTTCCCGTTTTGCGATAAAGGAAACCTGTCCAACGCGGCTGAGCGCCAGTATGTCCAGCCATGACACATGGTTTGCAACGAGGAGGAGCGGGCGCTTGTCAGAGATCTTGCCCGCTGTCACCATCCGCAGGCCGATGATGGAACATGCCCATTTATGCCAGATTTGCGGCAAGACCCGTCGCAAAGGCAGGCGAAGGGCGACGAGCAAAGCCTGCACTGGCGCGGCGATGATTGTGATGATCAGCAATAATAGGAGGCCGATGAGGGATGGCAATCGCGCGGCCATGGATCAGCTTTCAGCGGAGCTGTCCGTTGCCTTCAAAGGAATGCCATAGAGTTCAAGGCGGTGATCGACCAGTTTGAAGCCAAGTTCACGCGCAATCGTTTCCTGAAGCTTCTCAATCGCCTCGTTGTTGAACTCGATCACTTCGCCCGTACGCAGGTTGATCAGATGGTCATGGTGCTCGTCAGGCACTGTTTCATAGCGCGAGCGACCATCGCGGAAATCATGGCGCTCGATGATGCCTGCATCTTCAAAGAGTTTCACCGTTCGATAGACGGTTGAAATGGAAATCTTGTCGTCCACCGCGACCGCGCGCTGGTAGAGATTTTCAACATCTGGATGGTCGTCTGAGGCTTCCAGAACGCGGGCGATCACACGGCGCTGATCGGTCATGCGCATGCCTTTGGCAACGCATTGTTCTTCCAGAGTTTCGCGATGTTCGGGCGTCCCCATCCGATCGTCCCTACCGCTGTTCAGTCGCGCAAGGGTTAGCGAAGATCACAGCGCATGACAAGCGCGCGCGCCGGGGCTGAGGGGTGACTTTCCCCGGCTTCCTCATCTCTTCCGCTCGAATAATAGGATTTGCGATCGCCGACTGTCTTGAAGTTGAGGCTTTCGTAAAGCCGTCGGGCGGCGGTGTTGGTTTCATCGACTTCGAGGAAAAGTGCTCCGATGCGTTCCGCGTAAAGATGGTTCATCACTGCTTGCATCAAAACCTTGCCCGCGCCCAGACGGCGGGTGTCCTGTGCTACCGCGATGGTAAGAATTTCCGCCTCATCCGCCGCTATGCGCGCCAGCACAAAGCCTCGCGGTTCGTCACTTGCCTTGCGGAAGAGACCTGCTGGTCGATTGCAAACGAATGCGATGACGTTGTCCGCGTTTATAAGGCGCGTCAGTTCATCCGCCGTCCAGCCGCGCGCGAAAGACTGACGGTGTACGTCTGCGAGGGCATTGCAGTCTTCAAGGCGAGCGGGTGTCGCCACAATATCCGATTGATGAAAGGACAACATGTCAGCCCGGTGCCTCCAAGCGGTCGAGGGCAGGGCGTTGCGGCTTTGCATCGGGCGCGCGCAGGTAAAGTGGTCTGGGCTTGGCGCTGCTTGCCTGGCGTTGTTCAGCGAGGGCTGCAATGGCCGAGATTGGGGCGCAGGCATCTGTCGAGAGAATATTTGTCTGACTGCCTTTTTCTTGTAGCCGTGCGCTGACAGCCGTCGCACCAGAGCCTAT